>NZ_JBBEBT010000268.1:0-2422 GCF_040882205.1 Hyphomonas sp. | reverse complement strand
GGCAGGTCTTCCTCGAAGCGCCAGGTCTCGCCCGTGGTGCCGCGCCCGAATTTCGGCGGATCGAGCACGACGGCGTCATACCTGCTGGCGCGGCGCTGCTCGCGGGCAACGAACTTCATGGCGTCATCGGCAATCCAGCGGATGGTCTGTCCATCGAGGCCGGAGAGGGTCTGGTTGTCCTTGCCGTAACCGTTGGATTTCGGGCTCGCATCGAGGTGGACGACTTCGGCGCCGGCCGCGGCGCAGGCGAGCGACATCATGCCGGTATAGCCGAACAGGTTCAGCACTTTCACCGGGCGGCCGGCAGCGCGGATCTGCTCTTGTGCGAAGCGCCAGTGGACGGAGTGTTCCTGGAAGACGCCCATGTGGCGGAAGGCGGTGCGGCGGGCGGTGAAGGTGAGGCCGTTCCAGCGCATCGGCCAGGCGTCCACGGCGCGGGGCGAGAGGATTTCCCACTGGCCGGCGCCGTCTTCGTCCGGACCCCTGGCGGCAAAGCGGGCGTCCGCCTTCCAGCTTTGCACCGGGCGCGCCGGATTCCAGAACGCCTGCGGGTCCGGGCGGATGACGGTCTGGCCGCCGAAGCGTTCGAGCTTCTGCAGGTGTCCGCTGTCGAGGAGGGCATAGTCGTCCCAGTCATCGGCGACGAGGAGACGGGTCTCGGTCTGCATCAGGCATATCCCCGCTGACGCCAGGCTTCGTAGATCATGATGGCGGTGGCCTGCGCGAGGTTGAGGCTGTCGGCGCCGCCGCGCATCGGGATCAGGGAGAGCGTATCGCAGACGGCTTCGACTTCGGCCGGGAGGCCGGCCTGTTCGTTGCCCATCAGGATGACCGAGGGCTTCGTGAAGGGGGCCGCATCGTGGCGGGCAGTCGCGTTGACGCTGGCGGCCGTAAGGCTGAGGCCCTGCTGGCGGCGCCAGGTGTCAAAGGCGGCGAAGCTGGCACTGGCGAAGGGCATGTCGAAGAGCGAGCCCATGGAGGCGCGGACAGCTTCGAAGCTATAGGGGTCGCAGCAGGTGCCGATAAGAATGACGCCGCTGGCGCCGGCGCAGTCGGCGGTGCGCAGGATGGTGCCGAGATTGCCGGGATCGCGCACTTCGTAGAGCGCCACATAGAGGGGTGCGGCGGATTTCGGCGCGGGCAGGGCCTCGGGCGCGAGGCGGCGCTGGCGGAAGGCGGCGACTACGCTCTGGGCATTGTCCTTCTGGGTGATCTTGCTCATCAGCCGTTCGGGCGCAAGCACGACCCGGGCGCCGGTCTTCTCCGCGTCCCGGGCGAGGGCGGCGATCTGCGGCCGGTCCGCCATGTCTGCCGCAACCACGACAGTCTCGGCCTGCCAGCCGCGCGCAAGGCCCTCGCCGACGATGCGGGCGCCCTCGGCGAGGAACAGGCCGGTTTCCGCGCGCTCCTTCTTGCGTTCAAGGCTCTTGAGCGATTTGATCAGCGGGTTTGACGGGCTGGTCAGGGTACCGGGCGGGCGTTGCATGGGTCGGGGAGCCTGTTGGGTCAGTCTTGCGGTTCGTTAACGGATAGGGCATCCCTGAGAGAAGGGACAATGATAACAGGAGGTCAGCGACGTCGTGCGCCTGCTTGACTACCTGACAGGTCTCATTTCGCTTCTTGCGCTGCCCTTTATCGCGTGGTGGGGCGTGAACCAATCCCCCCATAGTGCCGCAAGGCTCGAAGCGCAGCTCGAGGCACGGGCGCATCAGGCCCTGCAGCTTGCCGGGCTGGACTGGGCCAGCATCGAAATGGATGGGCAAACCGCGATCCTGACCGGGCCGGCGCCGTCGGCCGATGTCGCCGAAGAGGCGGCCGGCATCGTGCTGCGCAGCAGTGGTCCGGGCGGCCTCCTGTTCGGCGGGGTCTCGCAGGTTGAAACGCGGGTCCATACGGCAGATCCGGTCCGGCCCTATGTCTGGCGCGCCGGGAAGACGGCGAACGGGCAGCTGACGCTGTCCGGTCATGTGCCATCCAAGGCGGTGCGCGCGGCCCTGATGCTGGAAGCGGACGCTGTTTCCAACGGGCCAGCTGTGAACGAGATGGTGGTCGCGGCCGGGGCGCCGGCAGGAAACTGGCAGGGCATTGCGCGGTTTGCCGTGCTGCAGCTGGCTGAGCTCGATACCGGCAGCGCCGTGCTGTCAGACCATGTGCTGACGCTGCGCGGCGATATGGCCGACGAGGCGCGCCGGGCGCAGCTGCATCGGCAACGCTGGCGATGGCAGCGCCGTTTCGCGCCGTGGCGCTGGTGCAGGGCGCGCCGCTCTGGTGGGCGACGCGCGAGGCGGACGAACTTGTTATCGCGGGCGCCGTCCCGGGCGAAGCAGATCGCCGGGCACTGACCGCGCTCGCCAGGCGCGGCTTTGGCGGCGAAGTCCGCGACGAGATGGACGTGGCTGAGACGGCGGCGGCCAACTGGATG
>NZ_JBBEBT010000267.1:0-15730 GCF_040882205.1 Hyphomonas sp. | reverse complement strand
CGCCCGGAGACGTGTCCGGCGGCGAGCAGCAGCGTGTGGCCATCGCCCGGGCCGTCGTGACCCAGCCCAACCTGCTTATAGCCGACGAGCCGACGGGCAACGTCGACCCCGACATGGCGGCGCGCCTGATGCGCCTCTTCCATGAACTCAACAAGCGCCTCGGCACGACCGTGTTGATCGCCACGCACGACCTTGGCCTGATCCGCCAGATCGATGCGCCGGTCTACCGGCTGGCGGACGGCATGCTGGCGCTGGAAAACGGAAAGGCAGCCCGCACCGCCCGGCGACGGACCGATCCCTTGAGGGCGATGCCATGAAACCGCGCGAAAATTCCCTGCTGCCGCTGGAGGACGCCCGCGAGGCGGCCCTGTTCTTCGTGGTCGGCGCGCTCTGCTTTCTCGCAGCGCTGGCGGCGCTTTCTGCTAAGTCCACATATGGCGCGGCGCGCGCCTGGACGGCCCAAGTGGAGGGCGAATACACTGTATCCCTCTCCGCCGCCGATGCCTCGGCGGCCGATGCAGCGGCGCGCCTTCTGGCCGGCCTGGACGGGGTCACCGCCGCCCGCGCGTTCAGCGACGCCGAAATCAACGCCCTGCTGGAACCGAACTTCGGCAAGAGCGGCCTGCCGGCTGACTTGCCCGTCCCCCGCCTGATCGCGGTGACCGGCGCAGCGGACGCCGATGACCTTGGCCCCCGCATCAGCACGGCGCTGTACGGCGCGGGCTACGATGCGGCGGTCGACGCCCATTCCGAATGGGCGGGCGATGTGCGCCACATGCTGTCGATCTCGCGGATCGCGGCCCTGTCGATCGTGGCGCTGCTATCTGCCACCGCTATCGCCGTGATCGCCTTTGCGACCCATGGCGCCTTGCTGGCGCGGCGCGACATCGTGGACGTGCTGCATGTGGCCGGGGCCAAGGACCGCTTCATCGCGGGCCTGTTCGAGCGCCGGTTCTGGCTGCTGGGCCTGCGGGCTGGAACCGTGGGGGCGCTGGTCGCGCTGGCCAGCGTGGCGGTGCTGATCGCCCTCGGGCGGTCCGGCGCCGAGCGGACAGGCCTGTTGCCGCAACTGTCGCTGGATTTTCCCGACCTCGCCGTTCTGGTGCTGACACCGGTGATCGCCGGCCTAGCTGCCCGCCTGGCGGCCGGGATCACGGTGATGCGCTCGCTGAGGTCGGTGATGTAGTGACGCCGGGCTGACAAGAAGCTACAGGCCAGCACGATGCAAATGCTGCGATCTTACCTGTTCCTGGCCTGGCTCTATGGCTGGATGGCGGTCTGCGGGATTCTCTACATCCCGACGGTCCTTTTCCCGCGCGCAGTGACACAGCATGCTCTCGCCCTTTACGCGCAGATCGTCCGGGTTGGCTTGAAGCTGATTTGCGGAATCGAAACTGAGATACGCGGACGGGAAAACATGGTGCAAGGACCAGCGATCTATGCGGGCAAGCACCATTGCATGCTGGACGTGTTTATCCCGTTCATCATCGTGCGCGACAGCTGCCATATCCTCAAGCGTGAACTGATGTGGACGCCTTTTCTAGGCTGGTATGCCCTCAGTACGGGAATGATCCCGATTGACCGGGAGGGCACCTCCAGGACCCTGAAGGCGATCATCGCCGCCGGCAAGAAGCGCGCGGCCCAAGGCCGCACGATCGTCATTTTCCCGGAAGGCACGCGCCGCGCGCCGGACGATCCGCCGCTCTACCAGGCCGCAGGCATCTCGGCCCTCAACAAGGCCCTGAACGTGGCGATTATCCCGGTGGCGACCAATGCAGGCGTCTGCTGGACGGCCAAGGGCGCGCGCCGCTTGCCAGGCAAGATCGTCTACGAAGTGCTGCCCGCCATCCCCCCTGGCCTTGACCGCAAGGCCCTTATGGCGCGGCTGGAAAGCGACCTCGAGACGGCGTCAAACCGCCTGATCGCCGAAGGCCGCGCAGTGCAAGCCGCGCGCGGCGCAAGGTGACGACTGCGCCGAGCCGGCGCGCGCTCAAGGCCGCCTGCGAAGGCCTTGCGCTGACCGACATTGCCCTCGCCCGCGCGTACGACACCATCGGCGTGCCTGTCTGGCGCTCGGAAATTCCGGGCTACACGATGCTGGGGCGGATGATTTCGCACCAGCAGATTTCTCTCTCGGCCGCCGCTGCGATCTGGGCGCGGGTTGAGGCGCATCTTGGCGAAGTGACTGCAGAGGCAATGCTGGAGGCCGATCCTGAAGCGATCCGGCTGTGCGGGATGTCCCGGCCAAAGGCGGCGCATCTCATCTCGATCGCCGAAGCGATGGTCAGCGGGCAGCTCAATCTTGCCCGCGTGTGCGCCGCGCCGCTCGACGAGGCGCGCGCCGAACTGCTGGCCGTGCGGGGGATTGGCCCCTGGACGGCCGAACTGTTCCTGCTTTACGCGGTGGGCGCGATGGACGCCTTTCCCGCCGGCGATGTCGGCCTGATTGAGGCGCACAAGCGGCTTGGAAAGTACGAAACCCGGATGGAGTCTAAAGCCTTCACGGCCCATGCTGCGCGCTGGCGGCCATGGCGCGGGGCGGCCACCCACCTGCTCTGGGGCTGGCTGCATCTGGACCGGGCCCGTGATCCAACCCCCTGAAGCGATTGCCCTGACCGATGACCGGAGCCCCTTGCGTTCGGGCCTCGCTGTCATAATCTCCTGAAAGGAATCGTTTAGACACCGGTCCGGACAAGCAAGGAGAGCGCGTCTTCTGTAGGATTTGCTCGGATTTCCTGAAATCACGCGGCCCGGGAGGCTGGCATGACTGAAGTCGTTTCCCTGCCGCCGAATGGCCGGCCCGCCCTTGTCCTGAATGCGGATTTCAGGCCCTTGTCCTATTATCCCCTGTCGCTCTGGCCCTGGCAGGAAGTGGTAAAAGCCGTCTTCCTTGACCGCGTCGACATCGTCGCTGAGTACGACTGCGTTGTGCGCTCGCCCAGCCGGGAGCTGCGCCTGCCCTCGGTGATCGCGCTTCGGGATTTCGTCCGGCAGGACCGCCCGCCGGCGTTCACGCGCTTCAACGTGTTCCTGCGTGACGGGTTTGTCTGCGCCTATTGCGGCGCGCAGGAACACCTGACCTTCGACCACGTGGTGCCCCGCTCGCGGGGCGGGCGCACGACCTGGGAAAACATCGTGACCGCTTGCAGCCCTTGCAACCTCGCCAAGGGCAGCCGGTTGCTGCGCGAAAGCAAGCTGGACCTTCAGCGTCGGCCTTATCGCCCGAACAATTACCAGCTGCAGGACATCGGCCGGAAATTCCCCCCTAACCACCTGCACGAGACGTGGATGGACTATCTCTACTGGGATGTGGAACTGGAGGGTTAGTCCGCCTACGGACAACCGCCCCAGTCGAACCGCCAAGCCCTGAAATGCACCGGGTCGCCGTTCGAGTAGTTCAGCGCATAATATGACGGGCTTTCGGTGAGGCAGGCGCCCAGCCGGACGGCTTCGGCGCGCAGGCGTGCAGCCGTCTCCGTCATCGGTTCGTCTGCCTTGCGGTCCTCGAAGTTCAGAAGATAGACGACGGGATAGGCCGCCGGGTCCAGAGGCAGGTCCAGCGGCGTCTGCGGGGGGTGGAGGTTCTGCGTGCCAAGGGTCAGCACATAGGACGGCTCCGCATAGCCGAGCGCGAGGATGCGCGCCGGCGTCTTCACATTGCAGACATCGTCCTCACCCGGGATCCCGCAGACATCTTCCAGCGCCAGGCGCGCAGTTTCGGTGGGCTGCACCCAGACCTGCGAAGGCAGCATGAAGATGCGCACATGCCAGCCAAGCGCGACACTGGCGAGGACGCCGAGCAGGATCGCGGCGGCGACACGCCCGCGCGCAAACTCGACGAGGCAGAAACCCGAAAGGCCAAAGCCTGCCCACCACAGCCAGAGCGGGAAATCCCGGTAGGGTGTCCAGGCGGCGAGCACTTCCTGCGCCGACACGGTTTTGAAGTCGCCGGCGGCTTCGGCCATCAGATAGGTCGTCACGCCGGGAAAGGACGCCGCCAGCAGAAGGCCCGCTCCGACGACGAAAAGCACCGCGCCCACGGTATTCGACACCGGCAGGCGCGCGCCGTCCATGATCCGCACAGCGCCATAGCCGCAGAGCAGCCCGAAGGCCGGATAGGCCGGCAGGATGTAATGGCTGAGCAGGGTCGGCATCAATTCGAAGAAAGCGTAGGTCAGAAGGCTCCAGGCGAGCAGCAGGCGCAGGCCCTTGGTTTCGTCCGATGGGCCTCGCGCCGCAGGTGTTTCGCGCGCCATCAGCCAGATGGCAGCGATGAACAGGAAAGGCCAGGCCGGCAAGGGCTTCAGTGTGCGGAGGGTTTCGGCCACACCGCCTGATTCGAACGGCGGCACGAGCGCGAGGCCGTAGTTGAGCAGCACGAGCACGGCAAAGATCGCGGCGCCCGCGAGGCCGTAGCGGCGCACCGGCGCCGTATTGAGCCCCCCTGCCCCGGCAACCTGTTTCACCGAGGCCACAAGACCGGTGACGAAGAGCAGTGTAGCCGGAAAGAACCAGGCCGGGACATGGCTGAGGTGATAAAGGAACCAGCCGGCATGACCTTCCGAGGCGCCGGTGAACTTGTCCTTCAGGTCCTTGCCGACGGCGCCCTCGATATACTGGCCATCGGTCGCCGCCTGGATCCAGAGGAACCAGGGCAGCACCATCGCCACGAAGAGCGCCGGGCCTTTCCAGTCTGCCAGTGGGCGCCACCAGTCTCCACCTTTGCCTTCGTCAGCGCGGGCCCAGACAAAGGCGCCAAGCCCGGCATAGGCGACAACCATCATTGTCACCGGCCCCTTGATCAGGAAGGACGCGCTGACTGTCAGCCAGACCAGGAATGCCATCCGCCCCGGTTTGTCCGTACCGAGATAAAGCCGACCCAGCGCGCCGATGCCGAGCGTTGTCAGGAAGACGAGGACGCCGTCCGTCTTCGAGATATGCGCTTCGGAGGTGAGCAGCAGCGTGGCGCCGAACATGGCCGAGCCGAGGAAGGCTGCGCGCCGCCCGACAAGGGCAATGCCCGCCCAGAAACAGGCGAGTGTGCCGAGCGCGGCGCCGAGCCAGCTGGGCACCCGGTAGGTCCAGACTTCCTTTGCGCCAGGTCCGGTCGTCAGCGCGGTAGAGGCCGCCTGCAGCCAGTGAATGCCGGCGGGCTTCTTGTTGCGCAGCTCGTCCTGGTACTGGATGACGATGTAATTATTCTCCTCCAGCATCTCCTTGGAGGCCTGCGCAAAGCGGCTCTCGTCGCGGTCCAGCGCCGGCAGCAGGAAGACGCCGGGCGCGGCCGCGCCGAAGGTCAGGAGGAAGAGGATGATCCAGGCTTTCCAGCCGGTCGAAAGGCGGTCGAGAAGGGTCATGGCGGCCTTCTAGCCGACGTTTCGGGAGCCGTCTTGCGGAATTGGCCGAAAGTCCCCGCCCCGGCCAAATGCGCACAGGGCCTCGATTTTGCAGGCAAGGCCCGGTAAGAGGCGCCGTTTGCTGCTGCCCCTGACCGTGACGAGGGCCTATTGACCGAAGTTGCCGAATTTTCCGTTGTCGTGCCCGTCCATAACGAGGCCGGCAATGTCGCGACCCTCGTGGCCGAAATCGCCGCCGCGCTCGATGGCCGGGCCTTCGAGATGCTGTTCGTCGACGATGCCTCTACCGACGATACCCGCGCCCGGCTGATGGCGCTGAAGGCGCAGTATCCGATGCTGCGCGTGCTGGGCCATCGCCAGAATGCAGGGCAGAGCCGCTCAATCCGCTCTGGCATCCTCGCGGCGCGCGCGCCGGTGGTCGGCACACTGGACGGCGACGGCCAGAACGACCCCGCCGACCTGCCGGACCTCTACCGCCAGCTGACCCGCGCCGATGCCCCCCACGGCCTGAAGATGGTGATGGGCCGCCGGGGCAGCCGGAAGGATTCGGCCTGGAAGAAATTCGGCAGCCGGTTTGCCAACAATATCCGCCAGCGGATGCTGCGTGACGACTGCGACGATAGCGGGTGCGGCATCAAGGTAATGGACCGCGCGGCCTTTATGCTGCTGCCCTACTTCGACCACATGCACCGCTATATGCCGGCCCTGATGCGCGCCGAAAGCCACAATGTCGAGTTCCGCGAAGTGAACCACCGCCCGCGCGGCACCGGCAAATCAAACTACACCAATTTCGGCCGCCTCAAGGACGCGATGAGCGACCTGCGCGGCGTGATGTGGCTGATCCGGCGGCGGCGCAATCCAGGCGGCGCGGACGAATTCTAGGCGCTTCGCTTATTCGCTTTCTATTAGCTGCAGACACTCTGCAATCGTGTCGGCCGTATCCTGATGCGTGAAGAAGGTCTTCAGCTGCCAGTTCTCGTCCATCAGGTAGAGCAGGCTGGTATGGTCCATCGTGTATTCGGCCATGCTGTCCGGCTGGTCGACGCGCGAATAGTCCGCCTTGAACGCATCAGCCGCAGCGCGGATCTCTGCCTGCGTGCCTGTAAGGCCTTGCAGCCCCTTCGGGAAGGCCTTGTTGGCGACATAGGTGGCGAGCGCATCGGGCGTATCACGCGCGGGGTCCACCGAGATCAGCAGGGTCTGCGGCGGCGCTACGCTTTCCGGCAGTTTGCGATAGGCAGCGGCCACCGTTGTCAGCGTCATCGGGCACACATCCGGACAATAGGTGAAGCCGAAATAGATCAGCGTTGGCTGGCCCTTGAAGTCGGCCTCCGTGACCTGCGCGCCCGTGCTTGAGATCAGCGAGATGGGGCCGCCGATTTCCGGATAGGCGCGGCTGAGACAGCTGGACTGGGCGCCGCCGGACTGGGCGGCAACAGCGGGCGCCGAAGCAGTGGTTTCCGGGGCCGGACCGCAGGCGGCGAGGCTGGCGAACATCAAGGCAAGAAGGGGCATGCGCATGCCCGGCATAAGCGCCGAAAGCTTCGCTTGGCGCAAGCGACAGCCTGCCGCATAAGTCCGGCCATGGACGAGGCAGCACGCGATTCACGATCAGGCTTCGAGGACGCCATCTTCACGCTGGCGCCCGAAGGGCTCGGCTCGGCGCAGTCGGCGCTTGGGCGCACGCGGTTGCGCACCTTCATCACGCTGCGCTGGCTGGCGGTGGGCGGGCAGACCATTGCCGTGCTGCTGGTCTATTTCGGTCTCGGCTTCCAGCTACCGCTGGCGCTCTGCCTCGCCATCATCGCGGCCTCGGCCTGGCTCAACGTCTTCCTCTCCTTCGCCTTCCCGTCGCAGCGCCTGACGCATAGCTGGGAGGCCGCTCTGCAGCTTGGCTTCGATACGGTGCAACTCGCCGCGCTGATCGCGGTGACCGGCGGCCTGTCGAACCCCTTCCTCCTGCTGCTCCTGGCGCCGGTGACCGTGGCGGCCCTGAGCCTCAGCTTCGTACCCGCCAGCTTCGTTGCGGCGCTTGCCCTCTTGCTCGCCGCTGTCATGGCGTTCGCCAGCATGCCCCTGCCCTGGACCGAAGCCGGCGGCACGCACCTCCCCGTACTGTTCCAGTGGGGCCAGTTCGCCGCGCTCGCGGTCGGCACCGTATTCTTCACCGTCTCGGCCGGACGCGTCAGCCAGGACGAAGCCCGCCTCGTGCGCGCGCTGGACGCCGCCAGCGTCGTCATGGCGCGCGAGCAGAAGCTTTCTGCGCTGGGCGCAATGTCTGCCATGACCGCACACGAACTCGGCACGCCGCTCGCCACCATCCACCTCGTCGCCAAGGAACTGGTGCGCGAACTCGCCCCCGATGATCCGCATGCCGAGGATATCCGCCTGATTGCCGAACAGGCTGACCGCTGCCGGGCCATCCTCTCGGCAATCCGCGAAGCGCGCGACGCGGCCGATATCGTCCACGCGCGCATGCCGCTGGACGCGCTGGTCGAGGAAGCCGCAGCCCCGATGAAGGGTCTCGGCGTCGCGGTCATCGTGCGCGCCAATCCCGGCGAGGGCGGCACACCCCGCCCGCCGGTGATCGAGCGCAGCCCGGAAATCCTGCATGCCCTCGGCGCCTTCATCGAGAACGCCGTCAGCTTTGCCGCCACCCGCGTCGAGGCCACCGCCAGCTGGACGGGCGAGCAGGTGATCATCACCATCCTCGATGACGGCCCCGGCTTTTCGCCCGAAGTGATCCCGAAACTCGGCGAGCCCTACATTTCCGACCGATCGGAGGCGCGCCTCGGCGGCGGCGACATGGGGCTCGGTTTTTTCATTGCCAAGACCCTGATCGAGCGCACCGGCGGGCGAATTGCCTCGCGCAACCGCACGCCGCCTGCTACGGGCGCCGTTGTACAGGCGGTCTGGCCGCTCAGCGCCTTATTGCCGCGCAACTTGGACTAGCGGGCCAAATGGCCCTATAATTGTGTTTACCCGGAATTACCTTCAGGAACTGCCCCATGGACCGCCCCGCCCCCGTGAATGTGCATCCGAGCCTCGAAGCGCTCGAGGACAAGACCTGTCTCGTGATGGACGATGACGGCCCCTTCGTGCAGCGTCTCGCCCGGGCCCTCGCGCAGCGTGGATTTGTCGTCTCGGCGGTCTCCACCGTCTCCGAAGGCAAGGACATCGCCCGCCTCAACCCGCCCGCCTTCGCCGTGCTGGACCTGCGCCTCGAGGACGGCAGCGGGCTGGAAGTCGTCGAAGTGCTGCAAAAGTCGAGACCGGATGCGCGCGCGGTCATCCTCACCGGATACGGCGCCATAGCAACCGCCGTGGCCGCCGTGAAAGCCGGCGCCGTCGACTACCTCTCCAAGCCCGCCGATGTGGAAGACATTATCCGAGCCCTGACAGCTACCCAGGACGAACGCCCCGCCCCGCCGGAAAACCCGATGTCCGCCGACCGCGTCCGCTGGGAACATATCCAGCGCGTGTACGAGCTATGCAATCACAATGTCTCGGAAACGGCGCGGCGGCTGAACATGCACCGCCGCACATTACAGCGCATCCTGGCGAAACGCGCGCCGCGCTAGCGGCTACTCCTCCGCCTTCGGAACATTCCGCCCGAAGTTCACCGCGCCCGAGTCCTGGCCTGCATCAACAATCGCCTTGCGGATGGTCCGTGCCCGCGTAAACTCGCGTATAAGCATGTCGCCGTCCCCCCAGCGGATCGCGCGCTGGAGCGCGGCGAGATCTTCCGAAAAACGCCCGAGGCATTCGAGAACAGCGTCCCGGTTGTTCAGGAACACGTCCCGCCACATCACCGGATCGGAGGCCGCGATCCGTGTAAAGTCCCGAAATCCGCCTGCGGAGTATTTGACGACTTCGCCCTGCTCCACCGTTTCCATGTCGAACGCCGTGGCCACGATGTTGAAGGCAATCAGGTGTGGCAGGTGCGAGGTGATCGCCAGCACGCGGTCATGCCGGGCGGCGTCCATTGATTCCACTTTAGCGCCGAGAGCTTTCCAGAAAGCCGTCAGCTGCGCCAGCGCCTCGTCCTCGCCGGCCGCGTCAGTCACCACCGGCGTCAGGATATGCCAGGCGCCCTGGAACAGCGTCGGGAACCCGGCATCCGGGCCGGATTGCTCCGTGCCCGCAATCGGGTGTCCGGGGATAATGTGAATCCGGCCGTCTGCGGCAGCCGTCAGCGCCCGGGCTGCCTCACCTTTCACCGAGCCGACATCCGTCAGGATCGCGCCATCCTTCATCGCGGGCACAGCGCCGGCTGCAACCGCGCCTAGCGCCCCTACCGGCACGCAGAGGATCACGCAATCTGCGCCGTAAACTGCAGCCTCCAGCGTGCCCGACACGTCGCCAAGGCCGATCTCACCGGCACGGGCACGCACTGCGGCATCGCCGTCGTAGAGAATGATCTCGCCTGCCGCGCCATATTCCCGCGCGGCCCGGGCAATGGAGGAGCCGATCAGGCCCGCCCCGATGATGGCTATGCGCGGAAAGACAGGATCGGACATGGGGGGCACTTCTCTGGTGGGGGCAGGCGCGGCTGCTTGGTGGGCAAACCGCCGGGGCGCGTCAAGGGGCGCGGGCCTATGACGCGGTGCAGACGGCGCGCGGCGTGCCTATCTGGCTGCTATGAGCAACCTCACCCCGATCCAGAACGGCCTGCGCCAGCGCTGCGGCGCCTGCGGTGAGGGCCGCCTGTTCTCGGCCTATCTGAAGCTTAACGAGGCCTGCCCGCACTGCGGCCGGGACATGCGCGCCGCTGACACCGCCGATGGCCCCGCCTTTTTCGTGGGCTTCAGCGTGCTGATCATCACCGCGCCTTTCCTGTTCCTGATCCCGATGAGCCCCCTGCCCGCGCTATTGAAAGTCGCAGCAATCGTCGTTCTGGCGTTGCTGATCACCGGCCTGTCGATGTGGCTGCTGCCCGTTGCCAAGGGCATTCTTCTCAACCTTCAGATGCATCACAAGTCCGGACAAGCCGAATTTGACCGCGGCGACGGCTGAACCCGCCCTCCGGCCGGACCACTGCAAATCCCCTCGCCATCTGCACAGTGATACGGTAAACACACGGGTGTAAGTGATCACTCCAGAGGGTGGCCGTGGCATCTCGAGATACGAAAATCGCAGTCACTGCCGCAGCCATTGCAAAAATGGAGAAGGACCGCGCACAGCGCGGGGGTGATGATGGCAAGCAGCAACAGGGGTCGCCAATGCGTTTGATTTTCGGAATTTTTCCGCTGCTGGTCATACCAGTCATTCTCTACAACCTGATCGCCCTCGTCGGCGGATCGGTCGAAACGACCGGCGCGGCAGGCGAACTGATCCGCGCAGGCCAGGCCCCGATTGCCGGCCTGCTGGGTGAGCGCTTCCTCGGCCTGCCGATGATTTCCGGTGTCGAGTGGGTGTTGACCAAAGGTGACGCAATCGTCCTGCTCGCGGTCACCTTCCTCTTCCTCGAAATCCTCAAATCGACCAGCACCGGCACCGCCACGATCATCAATCACGGCATCTCGCTGCTGCTCTTCATCATCTGCCTCGTGCAGTTCCTGCTGATGCCGAACTTCGCGACCTCCACTTTCTTCATCCTGATGTCGATGACACTGCTGGATGTGCTGGCCGGCGTGATCGTCACAATCGTCTCGGCGCGGCGCGACTTCGGCGTCGGCGGCGACGTCTGAGGCTTTGGGCCAGCCCGGAATCAAAAGAGGCGTCCCGAGGGACGCCTCTTTTTTGTTGGAAAGATGTGCGAAGCTCAGTCCTTGCGGGCCAGGTCGCTCAGCTGTTTCTGGATCGCTTCCATCTGCTCCTGCATCGCGGCCATCGCCTCGGCCTGATATTCGAGGAACGGGTTGGCAGCAGACGGCGAAGCGCGTTCGGTGCGGCTCGCCTGGAAAACAGTCGGCATGAACATCTTCATCGCCTGCTCGAACATCGCCATGTTACGTTTGGCCTGCGCCTCGAACAGGCTCATCGGATTGGCCGCCTTTCGCCATTCCTTCTGGCCGTCCGAGAACGAATTCATCGACATCTCGAGGAAAGCCGGCAGGAAAGTCTGAGCGCCGCCGCCATAGAATCCGATCAGCTGACGCAGGAAGTTCAGCGGCAGGGCGCCCTGCCCCTTGGTCTCTTGCTCGAAGATGATCTGGGTAAGGACCTGCCGGGTGAGATCGTCGCCGGTCTTTGCGTCGCGGACCTCAAAGTCCCGGCCCTCGCGGACGAGGTCCGACAGATGGTCCAGTGTGACATAGGACGAGGTCGACGTGTCATACAGACGCCGGTTCGCATACTTCTTGATGATGATCAGTCCGCCCGATCCGCCAGTCTTCGCCATATCCTCGCCTCGCCGTCGCCCGGTCGTCGCCGGGCAAGCAATTATTGTGCTATTGCGAAATAGTCGCACAAAAGCTCGACTTGACCAATGCGGTATCTAAGTTGCAGGCAAGGGAAAGTGTAAACACCAAAGGGATGAAACAGAAATGGCGCGTACGGCACTGGTCACGGGCGGCACACGGGGTATCGGCAAGGCAATCAGCGAAGCGCTGAAAGCCAAGGGATACAACGTTGCAGCGAACTATGGAGGCAATGATGCGGCAGCAGCCGAGTTTTCGAAAGCCACCGGCATCAAGGTCTTCAAGTTCGATGTGGCCGATTATGGCGCAGTCGGCGAAGGCCTGAAGGCGGTCGAGGCCGGCGTGGGTCCGGTCGATATCCTGGTTAACAATGCCGGCATCACGCGCGACGCGCCGTTCCACAAGATGACCCTCGCCCAATGGCAGGAAGTGATCAACGTGGACCTGACCTCCGCCTTCAACGTCACCCGCCAGGTCTGGGACGGCATGCGCGACCGCAATTTCGGCCGCGTCATCAACATCTCCTCCATCAACGGCCAGAAAGGCCAGTTTACGCAGGCGAACTATTCCGCCGCCAAGGCCGGCCTGATCGGGTTTACCAAAGCCCTCGCCTATGAAGGCGCAAAGAAAGGCATCACCTCGAACGTAGTCGCCCCCGGCTATATCGACACCGAGATGTTGCAGGCCGTGAAACCGGAAGTGCTCGAGGGTATAATCTCGACGATTCCGGTCGGCCGTCTCGGCAAGGCCGAAGAGATCGCCTCGATGTGCGCCTACCTCGCTTCCGAGGAAGCCGCCTTCATAAACGGCGCAACGATGACCGTGAACGGCGCGCAGTATATCGCTGGCTGACCCCCGGCCTCACCCGGCGCGCTTGCGCCGGGTGAACCAGAACACCGCGATCACAGCCGCCACAACCCAGAGGCCGGATGCCAGCAGGAACCAGCCCCCAATGAAGCTGAGGCCGATACGCTGCGCCGCCGACATGCGTCGCAGGGCCCTGCGAACGTCGTCCTCAAACGTCCTCGGGCCCTCGCCGCGCGGCGCCGCCGCACGACGCGGTTCCCGCTGCGGCGCCAGGGGCCTGGGTTCAGGCTTCGCGCGTAAGGCAGCGAACGGGTCGCTCTCCCGCCGCCCGGATCCGCCGAAGATCGATCCCGGCCGCTCGACGAGCAGGGTTTCCCTCACCTGCAACTTGGCGGCCGGACGCATCGACATCGGATCCATGCGGTCTGCGCCGAGATCCATACGCACGCCGAACGTGTCATCGTAGCGGGGCCGTCTGCCGAACATTCGGGTCTTGTCCTGTTTGCGCGAAGTTGATCCTGCGCGCGGAAACTCAAGAATTACCTAACTCGCGGGGGCCTAAACTTCCGGCCGCCAACCCGCCGGAGCCAGCGTGAAGCCGGAAAATTCGAAGCCCGGCGCCACGAGGCACGACACCAGCGTCCAGTGGCCGAGCGTCTCGGCGGTCTGCCAGTGGCCGGCGGGCACCACAGCCTGCGGCCGCTGCCCGGCGCGCAGGTCGGGGCCAAGCGTCATCGATGAGGCACCCTTCCCATCTGGCGGTGACAGGGTCAGCGCCAGCGGACCGCCCGCATGCCAGAGCCAGGCCTCATCCGCATCGGCGCGGTGCCAGGCCGACAGCTCATCGGCCTGCAGCAGGTAATAAATGGCGCTCATCGCCGCGCGGCCGCCGCCGCCGGAACGAAAGGTCTCGGCATAATGGCCGCCTTCCGGATGCGGCGACATACTCAGCAGACGGATGATCTCGTTCGCGCCAAGATCCCCGGCCCGGGCGAGCCCCATCAGAACTTGTCCTTCCGTCCACGGATTTCCCCGAACGTGGCAGCCGCATTTCCCGGGTGGCCCATCGCAATCTGCATCTCCGGCAGGTCGGCGCGCAGGAAGGGATTGGTCGCCAGCTCCCGCTCCAGCAGCGCCGGCACAGTTGGCAGCTTCCCGGCGCGCTGCTTCTCGATCCAGGCAACATATTCCTTCAGCGCCCTGTTCTCCGGCTCGATCGTCACCGCAAAGCGCGCGTTCGAGGCCGTGTACTCATGCGCGCAATAAAGCTGCGTCTTCGGCGGCAAGGCCTTCAGCCTCTTCAGGCTCTGCCACATCATCTCCATCGTGCCTTCGAACACCCGCCCGCACCCCAGCGCAAAGATCGAATCGCCCACAAAGGCGGCCGACTGCGGCGCGAAGTGAAAAGCGATATGCCCGAGCGTATGGCCGGGTACATCGATGACCGCGGCGCGCGCATCGCCCAGCGTTACGACGTCCCCGCCCTTCACCGCCTGATCAATCCCGGGTATCTTTGCCGCTTCTCCCGCTGGTCCGATGACCTGGCACCCGGTCTCTTCCTTGAGCCGAAGGTTTCCGCCGGCATGGTCCGGATGCCAGTGCGTGTTCCAGATCTGCGTGATGGTCCAGCCCCGCAGCTTCGCCTCGGCGAGATACCGCTCGGCATCCGGCGTATCGATAGCCGCCGTTTCCCCGGAATCCGGCTCGTGAACCAGATATCCGTAATTGTCGTTCAGGCAGGGAAACTGGTGTATATCGAGGAAAATGCCCATGTGCCCGTTATCCCGTGTTGCGGTCTGAGAGACGACTTTAGCCCATGCGTCAGGACGCCGTCACCCTCGAACGCTTTTATGCGTCACCGCTCGGCCGGGCCGCGAGCCGCGTGATTGCCGGAAAACTGGTGGACCTGTGGGGCGATGCGCAGGGCCTGACCATGCTGGGGCTCGGCTATGCCATCCCCGCGCTGGACGCCTTCGGCACCGGGCCGGGCCGCCGGATTGCCGCGATTCCCTTTGAACACGGCCCCGTCAGCTGGCAGGCGAGCGAGCGCGGCAATGCCTCCGTTGCGGTCGGCGATCCGCGACTGCCCTTCCCGGATGCCTTCTTCGACCGGGTGATCGTGCTGCACGGCCTCGAGGAAACCGGCGACCCGCGCGCCTATCTGCGCGAGATCTGGCGCGTCACGGCGCCGGAAGGCCGCATCGTGCTGGCCGCGGCAAATCGCGCCGGCCTCTGGTCGCGGGCGACCCAGACACCCTTCGGACAAGGCCGGCCCTGGACGCGCAGCCAGCTGTCTAACCTCCTCGCCGGCGGCCTCTTCCAGGTCACCGCCTCCTCCAGCGCGCTCTACATGCCCCCTGTCAGCCACGGCCTCGTCACCTCTGCGGCCGAGGGCTGGGAGGCCATCGGACGCATGCTGACACCCGGCTTTGGCGGCGTCGTCCTGATCGAAGCGGTGAAGCGATTGTACGCCCCGCCCGGCGGCGGCGCGCCAGCTCCCGTCACGGAACGCATCCGAATTGCCCGCCCCACGAGGGCCGCACGCCGGGAAGAGCATTGACGCGCGGAATTGTAACATTATTTTCGCGAGTGCAGCATCTGCATCCAGGCGCGAGGACAAAGCCATGAAACTCATCACTGCCGTGTTCAAACCGAGCCGCCTCGATGCAGTGATCGAGGCAATTTCGGAAGCCGGGGCCACCGGCCTCACCGTGACCGAAGTGCGCGGCTATGGCCGCCAACAGGGCAAGACGGAAGTCTACAGGGGCGCCGAATACGAAGTGCGCCTGCTGCCCAAGGTGAAGGTGGAGCTGGCCTGCGCCGATGACGACACCGAACGCCTGATCGAGGCGATCACTGCTGCGGCCAATACTGGCACCATCGGCGACGGCAAGATCTTCGTGCACGACCTCGAAAGCATCCTGCGCATCCGTACAGGCGAGCGCGACGCGCAGGCGATCTCCGGCTGAGCGGCTTCCGCCGTCTGGGGCAAGTCCAGCTTAAGTGGGCACCGGTTGCGCGCAAAAATTTGCGACAAGTCAAAAAACTGGAGCAAATGATCTGATTGCATCAGATCGTTTCTTGTTCGGGACTATTCGATGATCTCGTAGCCGTCCGGGATAATGAAGGGCTCCGCCGACGCAACCCCGATCTCCGGCTCGAGCTGTTCGCCCGGCCCATTCTCGCGCCGCTCATAGGCTGACA
>NZ_JBBEBT010000266.1:0-2445 GCF_040882205.1 Hyphomonas sp. | reverse complement strand
CTGACGAGGCCCGCGCCACATCGCCTCGGGCGGCGGCCCGCCGGGGCCTGGTTCGAACAGCTTCATGCGCTCGAAGCCTTGGCTGACATAGAAGCCGGTGTTCGCCGGAACCGGGTTTTCGAGATAGCAGGGCAGGGAGGCCCGGTCGGCTGCGTCCAGCACGGGCCGGATGAGTTTCGTCCCGAGGCCCTGCCCCCGCGCCGCTTTCCGCGTCCCGATGGTGAAGAGATACATATGCGGCGCGTAAGGGTGTTCGCGCGCCGTCGCTTCTCCGGCGCGAAGTCCGCGCTTGGCCGCGCCCCTTTCGCCCTTGGTCATTAGCGACCCTACCAGCGGCATCGTCTGCAGCGTGTTCAGCTCGCGGCGCTGGTCCTAATGCGCCCACATCGCCGCGCCGGTGTCGCCATGGATGTGGCAGAGGCCGCGCGGCAGGTACACGCTGCGGGCCAGTTCGCCGAACACCGGCGGCATGGTTTGCGTATTGCCGAAAATCCAGAGGTTCACGGGGTCCTGTGCAAAGGCCTCGCCGGTGATGCTGCCGAGCTGTTTCCAGTCCCGCGCAGTTGCCGGGCGCATACCGTCAGGAAGCCGGATGTCCATGGGATTTCCTTACGCGGCCGGCGGCGTGAAACCTTCGAGCAGCACGATATCCGCCTTGGAGGCGGCGTAACGGTGCTGGACGAGGTCCTGATAGGCTGGGGAGGCGTACCACGCCTTCATCACGGCCTTCGATGGGAATTCGAGCAGGACGGTGCGGGTGCAGGGCCAGTCGCCCTCGATCACCTCGGGCGCCTCGTCAACAGATAGCACCTTGCCCCCGAACGGCGTGAACGCTGCCATGAACCCGGCGCCATAGGCGGCATAGGTCTCGGGGTCGGTGATGGTCACTCGTGCGACGGCATAAACGGTCATGGCAGGGTCTCTCGGTCAGTCTGGAGACTGTAAAATTTGGAATATTGCATTGTCCAACGGTTTCATTGCCGGTCGGGCGCGAGTATGGCGTGCGGAAAGCCAGTGAAGAGGATCTACCATGCGCACAGGCGGCAAGATCAGCGCGGCCATCGAGGTTTTGCGAGACGTGCTGGAGCGTCATCAGCCGCTCAAGATCGCGCTGCGCGACTGGGGCAAGCGGGCGCGCTATGCTGGCTCCAAGGACCGGGCCTGGGTGTCCGGGCTGGTGCTGGACGCGCTGCGCAAGCGCAACTCCATCGCCCACCATATGGGGCACGGTGACCCCCGCGCCCTGATCCTCGGCGCCTTGCGTATCGCGTGGGATTGGAACGCACGGGACATCGAGGAAGCCTGCTACGACGATCATGGTCCCACACCGCTTACCAATGACGAGCGCAGCCGGCTGATCCTCGCGCCGGACCCGTCTGCTGCGCCCCATGTGCAGGGCGACTATCCGGAATGGATGACGCCCCACATGCAGCGCGTGTTCGGGCCCGAAGCTGTGATTGAAGCGCAAATGATGGCGGTGCGCGCGGACGTGGACCTGCGCGTGAACACACTGAAGTCCGATGCGGAGAAAGCGGCGCTGCCGCTCAAATCCGTGAAGGCTGAGCCGTCGCGCCTGCTGAAGAACGCCTACCATATCCCGGCACGCGACCCGGCCGAGCGCGAAGACAGCATCGAGGGCATACCGGCTTTTTCCAAAGGGTGGGTAGAGGTGCAGGACGCGGGCAGCCAGATCGCGGCGGAGGCGGCCTGCGCGAAACCGGGCGAGCAGGTCATGGACTACTGCGCGGGCGGCGGCGGCAAGACGCTCTCACTGGCATCGCAGATGGGGAACCAGGGCCAGATCCACGCCTATGACATCGACGGCAAGCGGCTCTCCGCGCTTATTCCGCGCCTGAAACGCTCCGGCGCCCAGAATGTGCAACTGGTGCACCCCAGCGAGGGCAATGCGCTCGAGCCCCTCGTGGGTCAGATGGACCTCGTCTTCGTCGATGCGCCGTGCACAGGCACCGGCACCTGGCGGCGGCGGCCGGATTCCAAATGGCGTGTAAAGCCGGCGCAGCTGGAGAAGCGGATGCAGGACCAGCGGGAGATCCTGCAGGCCGCCTCGACCTATGTGAAGCCCGGCGGCCGGCTGCTCTACGCGACCTGCAGCTTCCTGATGGAAGAAGACGAAGACCGCGTCGCCGAATTCCTGGCCAGCGCGCCGCAGTTCGTGGAGCGGGACGCGGCAGAGGCCGCCATTGCCTCCGGCGCGCTGACGGCGCACGGCGCCGAGATCGTTCGCAAGTTCCGCGGGCCCACGGGCAGCGTTCGCCTCTCTCCGCGCCGGGCGGGCACCGACGGCTTTTTCTTCGCCTTGCTGGAACGCCGCGCCTGAGCCGTCTGGACGAATCCCGCAGGCCGGGCTACTGCGCCGCATGACCGAGACACGCCACCAACGCGCCCTGATCGTCGACTTCGGCAGCCAGGTGACGCAGCTCATCG
>NZ_JBBEBT010000265.1:0-2460 GCF_040882205.1 Hyphomonas sp. | reverse complement strand
GGGACGAATTACCGATGACGCAATCGAATTGCACGCATCTCGCAGCCGTAAGGATTGACGAGCACGCCCTGCACCGGATAAGCGGCGCCCTTCGATATCCGATCCGGACGCGCGTTCGACCCGCCCGCCCGGACCTTTTGGAGACTGCCTTGTCCCGTCAGAGAAAACGCAAGGGCGAGCCCGTCACGGGCTGGCTGAACCTGTTCAAGCCTTTGGACATGACGTCCACGCAGGCCGTGGCTATCATCAAGCGCCTGTTCAATGCTGAGAAAGTCGGCCATGGCGGCACGCTCGATCCGCTGGCGGACGGTATCCTTCCCATCGCGCTGGGCGAAGCGACAAAGACCGTCCAATGGGCGATGGACGCCCAGAAGGAATATGTCTTCACTATTCGCTGGGGCATCTCGACCGCCAGCCAGGATGCCGAGGCCGAAGTGACGGCGACCTCTGACGTGCGCCCTTCGCGCGAGGCCGTCGAGGCTGTGTTGAAAAACTATATCGGCACGATCCATCAAGTCCCGCCGAAATTCTCCGCCATCAAGGTGGCGGGCGAGCGCGCCTATGACCTTGCCCGCAGCGGCGAGACGTTTGAGCTGGGATCGCGCGAAGTGGATGTCTACGCCGCGAAAGTGATCAGGATGCCGGACGCGGATCATTCGGTGATCCATGTTGTATCCGGCAAAGGCTTCTATGTGCGCGCGATGGCGCGCGATCTTGCGGCCGATCTCAGCGCTGAGGGGCATATCAGCCAGTTGCGGCGCACGCGCGTTGGCGCGTTCGATGCGGTAGGGGCAGTTTCGGTAGCGGAGATTCAGGCGCTGGCCGAGGACCGGGCAGGCCTTTTCGCGCAACTCAAGCCGCTACATGCAGTTCTGAATTCCATGCCGCATCTCCAGATCACGGCGAATGACGCGGGTAACCTGCGGCAGGGGCGCACGATCATGCTGCTGCCGCATGTCGTCGAAGGCTGGCGCGCGGGGCGCGGCGAGGATGATGACCGCCTGGCGCTGGCCCTCGCGGGCGATGACGCGGTCGCTTTGGGCGAAGTGCGGGCGGGGCAGTTCGAGCCTGTGCGGGTATTTGCGGTTTAGGTTGCAGGTGCGGCGGGGGCCGTCCGGCGAACTCAGCCATTTTTCTCCGCGCATCCCCGCGCAGGGATTAGCGGATCTTGGGTGGGAGGGGTGCCGCGTCTGCCTAGATCGTCGCCATGTCGATGACGAACCGATACTTCACGTCGCCTTTGACCACGCGGTCATAGGCTGGGTTCACATCTTTCATGTCGATCAACTCGATATCGCAGACGATGGCGTGCTCGGCGCAGAAATCGAGCATCTCCTGCGTCTCGGCGATGCCGCCGATGCCGGAGCCGGCGACGCTGCGCCGGTTCGCCAGCAGGATGCCGCCATGCATCGGCTCCAGCGGCTCAATGGCGCCGACGATCACCATGGTGCCGTTGCGGGCGAGCAGGCCGAGATAGGGATTGAGGTCGTGCTTCACCGGTACGGTGTTGAGCAGGAAGTCGAAACTGCCCCGGTGCGCTTTCATCTGTTCACGGTCTTTCGAGACGAGCACATCGGCGACGCCGAGGCGGCGGGCGTCTTGGCCCTTTTCCGGCGAGGTGGTTATCATCACGGTCTCGCAGCCCATCGCGACGGCGAACTTGATGCCCATATGACCGAGGCCGCCGAGGCCGATGACGCCGACCTTGTCGCCTTTCATCACGCCCCAGTGTTTCAGTGGTGACCAGCTGGTGATGCCGGCGCAGAGCAGCGGCGCGGCGGCGGCGGGGTCAAGCTTCTCCGAGATTTTGAGTACGAATTCGTCACGCACGACGATCTGTTTCGAATAGCCGCCGAAGGTCGGCCCCCCGATCACCGGTTCGGTGCCGCCATAGGTGCCGACGGAGCCCTTCTCGCAATATTGCTCGTCGCCGTCATGGCAGGCGGGACATTTGAGACAGGCGTCCACCAGGCAGCCGACACCGACAAGATCACCCACCTTGTGCTTCGTTACCTTCGGGCCGACGGCGCCGACACGGCCGACAATCTCGTGGCCCGGCACGAAGGGATACTTCGCGCGGCCCCATTCGTTGCGGGCCGAATGGATGTCGCTGTGGCAGATGCCGCAATGGGTGATGTCGATGAGAACGTCGTCGGGTTGCAGGTCGCGGCGGGTGATCTCGAAGGGCTTCAGGGGATCGGTGGGGCCCAGTGTGGCATAGGCGGCGACTTGCATGGCGTGTTCTCCCTGTTAACTGACCCAGCGTTTCACTGGGCGCAGGGGAAGTCCAGAGCGGCGGCGAGATGATTGCCTCTCCCATGGCGAAAGGGGCAGGGGCGAGGGGCTTTAGGCGGGGTGCCCGGGCTAGCCCCATATCCCCGCCCTCTGAAAATTGAACACGATTTCCTGCCTTCGCACGCCCTTCTCCCCAAGGGAGATGGGATTTTGCTCAGCCCATCT
>NZ_JBBEBT010000264.1:0-16188 GCF_040882205.1 Hyphomonas sp. | reverse complement strand
AGCCCGCCGCGACCTTGACATTCACGTGCGCCGCCGCCGCGTGGATGAAGGCTGCAATATCGGCGCGCGCAGCAGCCAGGTCGCCGCCCCACTCCTCGGCAAGGCGGGGCCAGCCGGCCCAGAGTGCCGCTTGCGGCGCCCATTCGGGCGTAAGGAAAGGTTTCAGACCGGTCATATCAGCGCGCGCCTTGCCATAGCTTGGGCCAAAGGAAAAGGGCGGCCCCGCAAGGCCGCCCCCTCATATAGTGTGCCGAAGCGCAATTGCCGCTTAGAACTTGTACTTCACGCCGAGACGGATCTGCCAGAGCGAAGCCTAGTTGATCGGCGACGGACGGTCAACCGTGGGGCTGAACGAGGTGATCACCAGGCGGCCCTGAGCGTCGAGGCCACTGATCCCGTAAAGCTGAGCATTGCCCGGGAAGCCATGTTCTTCCAGCACGCCCCAGTCGTCGTTCAGAAGGTTGCCGACATTGCGAATTACAACGAAGGCTTCGGTGCGGTCATCGGCGCGCAGGCCCGGGAATTCCTGGGCGAGACGGATATCGAAGCGCGAGCGCCACGGATCGGTTTGCGAATTGCGGTCCGCAATCGAGCCGCGCATTTCGCTCAGGTCGCTGTTGCTATTGATGAAGTTAACCAGGCTCTGCACAGCTGCGGCATTCGAGGACGGTGCAATCACCGGGTCAGAGATGCCGTCTGGAATGTAGGCCAGGTTGCGCGCGGAGTTGTTGCCCACAGTGAACGCGTTGGTGCTGCCAATCGTGTAGCTGTAGGGAGCGCCTTCGTTGGCGGTTGCGAACAGCGAGGCCTTGGTGGCGTAGTTACCGAAGAACTCCTTGCGGAAGTTCAGGTTGAACGTGAACCGGTGCGGAATCACGTAGTTGCTGTTGCCGAGGTCCATGTTCACCGGATCGAAGGTCTGGACGTTCGACCAGTTCGAGAAGGCCACCGACGAGGTCATCGGGTTGACGTCCTTAGCCTGAGTGAAGGCGTAGCCAGCGGTCCAGTCAATGCCGTTGTTATAGTCTTTCGACAGGCCGGCTGACACGGTGCGCGCCCAGCCTTTCTCTTCGGCATTGGTGAGCAGGAAGTCGTTGGTGTTGCCGGTGTAGACGGGGCGGCCATCCGCTGCCGTCCGGCTCTGCCTAAAGGAGAGCGGCAGGACGTATGCGGCTTCGTTCGTCTTCGAAACGAGGAAGTCAAGCATCAGGCGCCAGTCGTCACCGTACCAGGCATCTGCTGAACCGAAGTCGATCACTGTGCCAAGGGACGCTTTCCATTCGGACGGAATTTCGAAGTCGGGGTCGAGAGCGTTGACCGGGCCACCGCCATTTGCAGCAGCCAGTGCAGCGATCGCCTGATCCGGCACGTCGAAGAAGGGCTGACCCGAACCACCACCATAGGTGAAGCTGCTTAAGTTCCTGCTGCGAACACGGTAGTCGAACAGCGTCACGCCGTTGTTCGAATAGTTGTTCGAGAGCCAGACGTTCGGGTTGCCGCCCGAATAAAGGCCGAGGCCGCCATGGAAGCGAATATCGTTCGCGAAGTCATACTTGAAACCGAGGCGCGGTTGCAGCAAGTCGCGCCCATCCATCGTGGCATCGTTGCGGAAGCCGTAACTGGCGAGGAAGGCCGGGTTCAGGGGCGGCGCGTCGCTGGTGGAATAGCTGTCGTAGCGAAGACCTGCAACGAGTTCGAGGTCCGGCGTGGCCTGCCACTTGTCCTGCAGGTAGAAGGTATTGATCTCGTAGCCGAACGTGGCGGCGCCGTCGTTCGGGTCGTTCGTGCCAGCGGCGTTCTGATAGCGGAAGTCGTCGATGTTGCCGGCTGCGAAATCGGAAACGCCGGAGGCGCCGCGGTTTGCGAACTGACCGAAGATCCACAGGCCGCGCGTTCTCTGGATGAACGCGTTGAACACGTCGAGTTCTTCACGCTCAGCGCCGAAGGTGAGGCGATGGTCGCCAAGTTGCCAGTTGGCTTTGGCCTTGTAGACGTCAGATGTGTAAATCAGGTCGTTAAAGTGACGGCTGTCATCGGCGCCGAGGTAGATGGTCGACGCGCCACCGGCGGTATTGGGAACGATCACCTGGATTTCGCCAAAGCCCTCAGGGCCGATGACCGGTTCGGCGACAGCATCAAACTCAACACGCGTGAAGCGAAGCTCAGTGTTAAAATTGTCGGTCCAGTCGGAGTTCAGGGAGCCCGAATAGCTTTCGAGCAGGCCGCCGCGCTGGTAGAAGTGGTTGCCGTCGGAAACCTGGGTCGTGCTGGAGTCGGACGGGTTGAAGTTGAACGCTTCGTTCTTGGTGTAGGAAATCGCAGCGCGCTGACGGTCGGTGATGTTCCAGTCTAGCTTGGCAAAGATCTTCTCATCTTCCACCGGGATCGAGGTCGGGATTCCCCCGGCCTCGTAGCCGTACTGGTTCACGGCGATGTCGATCACCTGCTGGTAGACAGCGGGGTTTATGCGGGCGCGCGCGGGCGAGTTGTCGAACAGGTTGACGGCTTCGTTCTTTTCATACGAGCCGAAGAAAAACAGCGTGTCCTGAATGATCGGGCCGCCGATGTTGAAACAGTAGCGCTTGTCTTCGAAGTCCTGTGTGGCAATTTTGTTGCCCTTCACCGAGTCGCCGCGCAGGTCCTGGTTCGTGAAGTCGAAGAACAGGCCGCCATGGAATTCATTGGTGCCCGACTTGGTGACTGCGTTGATGTTGCAGGCCGTGAAGAGACCATACTCAACGTCGAACGGGGCCAGCTCGACCGAAACCTGCTGGATAGAGTCGTAACCGAAAGGCATGCTCTCGGTCGGGTAGCCATTGGAGTTGAGGCCAAAGCTGTCCGAGAGGCGGGCGCCATCGACTGTCAGCGAATTGTAGCGCGGGTTGGCGCCGGCGCAGGAGATGGCATCCACGAAGCCATCATCAATATAGATCCGAGGGTCTAGGCGCAGGGCGTCTTTCAGGTCGCGAGAGATGGCCGGAACGTTCTCGAGGACATCAAGACCGTAGGTGCTCGATGGGCCGGTGGCGACATTGGAGACTACGGCAGCGCCGGTCACAACAACCGTGTCGAGGCGGGCCGTTGCTTCAGCAGCAGCTGTGACGATGTTCACAACCGAGGTTTCGCCAAGGCCGGTATAGACATTCTCGACGCGGCTGGCGACGACGCCTTCACCCGAAACGGTGAAACTGAAGGGTCCGCCGATACGAAGGTTCTGCGCCGTGTAGCCGCCGCTCAGGCTGGTCGTGGCGGTGGTCGAGGTGCCGGTCGGCTCATGCACAATCGTCACGGTAGCGCCGGCGATCGCCTGGCCGGCTGAGTCTGTTACGACGCCGCGGGCGTCTGAGGTCGTGACCTGCGCATAGACGGCCGGAACCGGGGCAAGCGCCGCGATGGCAGCTATGGATGCGCTACGAATGAAAAGGTTCTTGATCATGGTGTCTTCCCCGAAGTTGTAGACCCTACCCGAGCGCCCTTGTGCCGCTCCGGCTTCAGCCCGGCCTTAGCCCGGCTACATGACAGTTAAGTGACAGACAATTGAAGGTTCTGCTGCACCGCCCAAACAGGGTGTTGTTTTTTCGTTGCGATGCAAAAATGACACGCCTGTAAGCAGCATCTGCCTGATTTAGCCGCAAACTGAGCTGTATTTGTGCTCGGCCGCCCGCCATAAGGAGCCCATTCAACCCGAATCGATGATGCACCCGGCTATTCCCCTCCCCCGAAGCCCAGAATCCCGGCTGGTGCTGGGAGTGCTGATCCTCCTGCTCCTGCTGCGGGTATGGGCGATTCTGGCCTCGCCGCTTAATCTGTATGCGGACGAAGCCCAGTATTGGCGCTGGGCTCAGGAGCTGGCCTGGGGCTACTACTCAAAGCCGCCCATGATCGCATGGGTGATCCACGCCGCAACCGCCGTTTTCGGCGATTCCGAAGCCGCTGTCCGGATCACGGCGCCCTTCCTCCACACCGCGGCGGCCGGCTTCCTGTTCCTCGCCGGGCGGATAATTTTTTCAGCAAAGACAGGAGCTTACGCCGCACTCCTCTATGCGTTGATGCCCGCTGTGACGCTGTCGTCCAACGTCCTGTCGACGGACGGCGTGCTGATGCCCTTCTGGTGCGCGGCTCTGTTTCTCGGCTGGCGCCTGCGAGGCAATGGCGGGCTGTGGACGGCGGCGGGGCTTGGGGCAGCCCTGGGGATCGGGATCCTCGCCAAGTATGCGATGCTGTACTTCCTGATCGGGCTGGCGCTGACCTGCCTGCTGGACGCGCCGATGCGCCGGGCCCTGATCTCGAAGGGCGGCGCGCTGGCGCTGGCGGTGATGGCGCTGATCATCGCGCCGCATTTTGCCTGGAACGCCGCCAATGAATTCCAGACCGTGGGACATACGCTCGACAATGCGAACCTCGGCGGCCAGCTCTTCAACCCCGAAAACGCGGGAACCTTCTTTATTGATCAGATGGGTGTGTTTGGCCCGGTCAGTTTCCTCGGGCTGCTGGCCGGTCTGGCAGGTTGGCGCACCCAGCCGGAAGGCCCGGGCGGCGCGGGGCGCTGGCTGCTGTGTTTTGTTCTGCCGGTACTGATCTTCATACTCGGACAGGCAGTCCTGAGCCGGGCCCACGCAAACTGGGCCGCGACGGCCTATCCGGGCGCCAGCCTGCTGGTAGCGGCCTGGTTCACCGGCCGGAAAGGCGTGCTGTGGAGCAGCCTTGGTGTGAATGCGCTGATCGCGGCAATCTTCCTGGTGGCGGCGGTGCTGCCACCCGGCATGACCCGCCAGATGGGCATAGACAATGCGCTGAAGCGGACGCGGGGCTGGGACACGGCGGCGCAGCAGCTGTATGCGGAGGCAGACCGTCTGGGTGCAAGCGCTGTGCTGGTCGATGAGCGGGAGGTCTGGCACGGGCTGGACTATTACGGGCAGGACCGGGACGTGCCGCTGATTTCATGGCGCCGCAATCTCCGCCCGAAAAGCTTTTCGGAACGTGCGGCGCTCGATAGCACCAATGACAGCCGCATACTGGTTGCGTCTCTGCACGCCCGCCTGCGGCCGATGTTGCGGGATGATTTCGCGGCGTTTGAGCCAGCGGGCCAGATCCGGATCGAGCTTGGCGCGCGGGGCAATGGTTGCCCGATCACGCGGGTATTCCAGCTCTATCTTGCCAGCGGATACGACCCGGCAGAGCGGACAGCAGACTGGACGGCAGCGCACAAGGACCGGGAAGAGTTTCCCGAGCCGCCCTGTCCTGTGACCGACTGAGCGGGCGCGGCCTCCTTATGACCCTTTGGCGCCGGGACCCCAGAGTTGTTCGAGGCGCGCATCGCGCCCACAGGCCTTGCGGTAGTAGCCGTACTTCACCGCGCTGCGCAGGTAGTAGTCCTGATGATAGTCCTCAGCGGGCCAGAAAGTGGCGGCGGGGAGCACTTTGGTGACGATGTCCTGACCGAGGGTTTCGGCGGCGCCGTCAAGGGTTGTTGTCGCGACATCGTGCTCACCCTGCCCCGAGACGAAGATGGCCGAGCGATAGCTGTCGCCCTTGTCGCAGAACTGGCCCTTGGCGTCGGTGGGGTCGATGTGACGGATGAAGTAGTTGGCGAGTTCGTCATAGGAGACCTTGGACGGGTCGTAGGTGACCTTCACGGCCTCATAGTGGCCGGTATTGCCCTGGGTGACTGAACGGTAGCTGGGGTTCTCGACTGTGCCGCCGGTATAGCCGGAGATGGTGTCGAGGACGCCGTCAACCTTGTCGAAGTCCGCCTCCACGCACCAGAAGCAACCGCCCGCGAACACGGCGGTGGCCGCGCGGGTGGGCGGATCTACAAGCCGGCGGTCTTCGGCGCCGGCGCTGGAAAAGAAGGCAAGGCCGGAGGCGGCAAAGCCAGCGGTCAAGGCAATGACAAGAGCGGATCGCTGCATGGAAACTCGGAACTCTTCTGGCTGTGAGCAGCAGAATATATGCTGCATGGGTTGCCAGATAGTCGCCTAGCCTGTCTGAATGAAGACAAAACAGGCAGATATTGCGCATTTTTCACGCCGTTGTGACCAAAATGCGCACGTTTATGCCGGATTTTCAGTCAGTACGCGGACTCTGACGCGGGTGGCGCGGCCGTCCGGGTCCACGGCAGTGACCTGGTAGAAGCCCGGCTGGCGAGGCTGCCAGATAGGCGAGCCGGCATCATCACGCTGCGTAGGCGTCCCATCGACGAACCAGCTGAGGGCACCCTGCCCGCGGCCCGCAAGGACGAAGGGCCGGCCCGGCTGGCCGTTCACCGGACCCGCCCAGAGCTCGGCGCCTTCGGGCGGGAAAAGGATTTCGGGCGGGCGGTTGGCGGAGAGGTTGCGCTGGGCGCCGCGGGCCTTCTTCAGCGGTTCGGTGGTCAGGCGCGCGCGGGACTCGCCGTCATCGCGCAGATGGTGGGAGACCCGGTCGGCCATCTCGAAGAGGACCGGCAAGGCAATGTCGCGGCCAGTGACACCGGTGCGCGGCGCACCATCGGCCCGCCCGAGCCAGACCACGATGACGTGATCGCCGGAGACAGCGGCGGCCCAGGCATCGCGGAAGCCGTAGGACGTGCCGGTCTTGAACGCGACCTGCGGGGCATCCTGCGTCAGGCGGCCCGGCATGCGGCCGGCGGGCGCGGGCGAACCCTGCAGGATACGGATGATCTCTGACGCGCTCTCGGCGCTCATCAGGCGTCGGCCGGGATCCTCGTAGCTTGCGCGCTCTTCCTCGACGCGCCAGACGAGCGGCTTGGCGACGCCGCCATCGCCGAGCGCGGCATAGAGGATGGCGAGTTCGCGCGCGGTAAGCCCGGCGCCGCCAAGCGCGAGCGCGAGCCCGGCGCTGTGACCTGCCGCGCCACTGTAGCGCGGGCGGGCACCGGCCATGGCGAGCTGTGCCGAGAAGCGTTCAGCGCCGATCCGTTCCAGCATCAGCACGGCAGGAATGTTGAGTGAGTGCTGGAGAGCGTCCGAGATGCGCACGTCGCCGCGAAACATGCGGTCGAAGTTTTCGGGGCGGTAACCGGCGAACTGGCGCGGCAGGTCTTCGACCCGCGTATCGGCGGAGGCGATCCCGTCATCGAAGGCGAGCGCGTAGATGAAGGGTTTGAGGGTCGAGCCAGGGGAGCGCGAGCGGTTCGTAAGATCGATCCAGCCACCGGCACGCCCGCGTGAAGCGGAGCCGACGAGCGCGCGCACGGCGCGGGTGGGGATGTGGACGACGATGGCCGAGAGCTGGACATCCATGCCCTCCGCTTCGGCGCGTGTGAGCGCGATGCGTTCAAGTTCCGCCTGCAGGCCGGCATCGAGCGTGGAACGAACGTCTTCGCGCGGGCCATTTGCGAGGGCGGCGTCGGCGCCGTGCCAGGCGCGGTCCGGGAAGTCGAGACGTTTCGGCGGCACCGCCAGCGCAGCCATCTCTTCGGCTTCGCCTTCCGGGAAGACGCCGTAGCGGGCAAGCTTCAGGGCGACCCTGTCTCGGGCCTGCTTCGCCTGTTCCGGGCGCCGGTCCGGGCGGCGCACTTCGGGCGATTGCGGCAGCGCGATCAGGAGCGCAATTTCCTCCGAGGACAGACGGTCTGCTTCATGGCCGAAATAGCTCCAGCTGGCAGCGCGCACACCTTCCAGGTTGCCGCCATAGGGCGTGAGGGTGAGATAGAGTTCCAGGATCTCGTCCTTGGTGAAGCGGCGTTCGAGCTGGTTCGCCCGCCAGATCTCGACGAGCTTGGAGCCTATATTGCGCGGACGCGGCTCCAGCATTCGGGCCGTCTGCATGGTGATTGTGGAGCCGCCTGAGACGACGCGTCCGGCGGCAGCGCTGTCGGCGGCGGCGCGCGCCATGCCAAACCAGTCCGTGCCATGATGCGCGCGGAAGCGTTTGTCCTCGACGCGGATAAGCGCTTCGACGAAGGCGGGGTCGATCTCTTCCAGCGTGACGGCGAAGCGCCAGCGCCCGTCAGGGGCGGCAAAGGCCCGGAGCGGCTTTGCGTTCCGGTCAGTGACAAGCACTGAATTTACGTGCGCCCGGGTGAGCGGCGGCGGGAAGAGCAGGTCGAGCACGAGGACCGATGCCATGAGGATGGCCAGTCCGGCGAGCAGCCGCCTGGGCCAGCTCGCCGCTTTCAGCCTGGCCCGGAACGCGGCCACGGTCACGGCCCCTCTCCCTTACTTGCCGCCAGGCGTGCCTTGTGCGGCGAGGATCGTCACGCGGCCGGGAGCAGATCGTCCGAAGACTTCCGGCCGGTACATGTCCTCGGCGACGACACCCGGTATCGCGAAGGATCCCGGCGTGACGGCGCGCACGACATAAGCGAGCGTGACGGGCTTGTCGTAGACATTGATAGCGGCGACATACCGGTCATCCTGCGCCTGCGAAGTCTGGGCCTGCGAGACTTCGCCGAGGAAATCGAAGGCCCCTGCCCGTACGCGGTCTGTGCCTGTGGTCCAGTCATACTCGACGATGCGGGCATCGGCCGGGCGCAGCACGGTCTCGATCTCGAAACCTGCCGGCAGGAGATCGGCTACGATCACGGGATTGAGGCGGCGCTCATCCGTGCTGACCGTGAGGCCGACCACGAACTTGTCGCCCTGGCGGACCTGGTCGAGTTTCACCGGGCTGCCCTGCAGCGTGTAGAACTGCTTGGAGGCGGTGAGTTTCGATGAGGCGGCTGGCGGCGGCGAGGACGGTGCGCCGGTGACGAGCACGGTCCGGAAGACCGGCGCCTCGGCGTTCAGCCTGAACGTCACACCGCCTGCAGCCTGAGCTTCAGTCAGCATGTACTGGCGCTGGTTGTCATTGCCATTGCCGAGGCCGGTGACGGCGACCTGCAGCGCGGCTTCGCCCTTGGTGAGGGCGTTAACCGCCTGCAGCATGTAGGACTTCTCCTGCGTCGTGAGGCTGGAGGCATCCGGTACATCCTTGCCGAGCCTGGTGGCGAGGCGTTCGACGACCTGCGGCAGTTCGGCTTCGGCGGCGAGGGCAAGCATCGCGGCGAGATCGCGCAGCGGCGTCTGGTAATAGTCGCCGTCATTGCGATAGCCGAGCTCGGCTTCCGCAGACTTGAACGACGAGGCGGCACGCGCCCGGTCGCCGAGATAGGCAAGGCCTGCCCCGATGTGCGCCCGGGCGAGCGGGCTGGCGATGTTTTCCAGCTCGCGGTCGTGCAGGTAGCGCAGGCGGGAGATGTCCGCCTGCCCCGCCTTGGCCAGCACGTACAGCGCATAGGCCGACGAGCGGTACATCATCTGCTGCTGGGTGTCGGCCGAATACTGACCTTCGTAGACGTCCGTGTCGTAGCCATAGACGCGCCAGGCATCGCCAGAGGTAATCGTGCGCAGCGCGCCGTAAGCCCGCGTCAGCGCTTCGTCCGGCACGGAGTAGCCGGCCTGCTTGGCGCGGTAGATGAAGTCGGTCGCATAGGCGCCGAGCCAGGGCGTGGCGTAGCCGTCACCCTCACGCCAGAGGCCGAAGGCACCATCCGCACCCTGACGGTTGAGCACCGTGTTGACGGCGATCTGGACCTTGTCCCGCGCATTGTCGCGCGAGCCCTTGGCACCCATGGCGACGAGCTCTTCGGAATAGAGGAGCGGCACGGCGCGGCTGGTGATCTGCTCGGTGCAGCCATAGGGATACCGGTCGAGCGAAGCATAGAGCGTCGCCGGATCGAGCGGGATCGGCGAGAAGCCGACAGCAACATCGGCCGAGCCGGGGACGTAGCCCCTGAGCAAGTCACGGCTGACCGAGAAGGTCTCGCCAGGCCGCATCAGCGACGACGTGGAGCGGGCTTCCGGCAGGTAGGGCGAGCGGGTCTGGATCTCGTAGATGCGGACCACGGAGTATTTTTCCGGCCCTGTCACTTCGAGACGCAGCGGCGAGATGCCTTCGCTCTTCGCAGAGACACGCACCGGCAGGTCCGCGCGCTGGGCCTTGGCGAGCGTGCGGGTGAGTTGCGCTTCGGCAACGGTGACCTGCTGGCCCCCCGAGACCTTGGCGACGAACTGGCCGGCGGCAAGTTCGACATTGTCGATCGAGGCGGTGATGATCGCTTCGTCACCGGGGGCGAGGAAGCGCGGCATGACGAGATCCGACGGCGCCTTGTCGCGCACTTTCATCTTCTTGTCCGCCTTGCCGAGGCCGGTCTTCGACCAGGCCACCGCCATCAGGCGCAGCTCGCCATTGAATTCCGGCAGGGCGAGCGGGATTTTCGCGCGGCCATTCTTCACTTCGACGAGACCGGAGAAGATCACGACCGATTTGGTCGGCACAACGGTCAAGCCTTCGCCGCCGAGCTGGTCGCCGCCAACGCGCACTTCCGACGGCAGGCCCATGTTCGGATCGAGCAAGCGGCCATAATCGTCGTGCAGTTCGACGCCGAGCGCCTTGCGGCCGAAATAATGGGCGACGGGATCGGGCGACTTGAACTTCGTCAGTTGCAGGATGCCTTCATCAACGGCGGCGAGGGTGAGATAGACTGGCTCCTTCGGTCCGCCCTCGATGCGTACATCGACGGATTGATCCGTTTTCGGGCGGGCAATATCGGGCGCTTCGAGGGTGACCTTGAAGGTGCGGGACGCCATGTCGACCGGCACATGGGCGACGCCCACGGCGCGGCGCGGCTTGGCATTCAGGAGCGGGTCGCGGCCGGAATAGACCGTGACCATGACATAGGCGCCTTCACCCCATTCGGCCGTGACCGGCAGGCTGATCTTGGTACCCTTCGCAAAGACAGGAACATTCTGCACACTGATTACCTTGTCGGTCGCCACGACGACCTGCGCCTGTCCGTCATAGGGCGCCACGATGGTCAGCTCGGCGTTCTGGCCGGCCTTGGGCGATTTCTCGGCGGCGACGACTTTCACGCGGTCCGGCGCTTCTGTTCCGTCTTCGCTCGTCCAGCCGCCCCAGCCGACATAGAAGCTGGTGCTGGCACCGGAGGCTGCAAACGCGCCCTGCCCTTCGATCACGAGCTCATGGCTGCCCCATTCGAGGCCGGGGGCCTTGATCTCGCCGACACCGCCGGCGGGCGTGTTAAGTACCCCTTCATTGACCTTGGTAACCGTGCGCGAGCGGCGCCAGGTCCACTGTTCGCCGTCGCGGTACCAGTCATAGTGGTAATCGATGGCGAGGACTTTCCAGTTGAGGCGCTGGGCGATTGCCGCGCCGTCACCGTTCACGGTAACGACTTCGAACTTCGCTTCGCCGCCTTCCTCGACGCTCAACTCAAAGGCTGGCTTCACACCGATATAGAGCGCTTCTGGGCGATACGGGACGCGGATGCTTTCGGCGACCGCGCGGCCACCCGGTTCAAGCACGCTGACAACCGCGTTGAGGCGCAATGGCAGGCCGGAGTTCGACCCCGCCGTGCCCGGCGACAGGCGGATGACTGCCTTGCCGGAACCGTCCGTGGTCGTATCGTCGAACTCGAGGATCTGTTCCTCGAAGGTCTGGTCATGGCGGCCATAGGTGAAGCCCTCGAACGCCTTGAAGGGCGACGGGTCCGCTTCCAGGCGGGCTTCGGCTTTCACCGTCAGGCCAGCGCCTGGAGCGCCATAAAGGAAGCGCGAGTCGATTTCGACATCGCGCACGCCTCCGGCTTTCAGGGCGCGGGTTTCGTCAGCCTTGATGTCGACGGCGATGCGCTGGGGCACGAAGTCCTCGACCGCGAAACGCACGTCGCCGGAAGGCGAGGTGATGCCGTCGATCTCGATGCTGGCGCGCCATTCGCCCCGCGAGGCGCCGCGGGGCAGGTCGAACCGCGAGAGCACCGCGCCGGATTTCGGATCGGTGAAGCGGACCTTTGAGGCGACGAGGCCGTTGGGGCGATAGATGATGAGGTTGCCATTGCGGCCGGTGACCTGGCGGCCGGCGCGGTCGCGCAGCATGGCGGTCAACTCGACACTTTCGCCGGGGCGGTAGATGCCACGATCGGTATAGATATAAGCGTCCACCGGGCCGGGTGTGGAGCGCCCGCCGACTTCCTGTTCGGAAAGATCGACCGGCGCCCGGGCAAGGTCGAGTGCGGCGAGTTCGCCATTGGCGGCGGTGGCGAGGACGAGGCGCGGCGCCATGTTGCCCTGCCCGTTCATCAGCGGCGCGTCGAAGGTGACGCGGCCCTGATCGTTCGGCTTGGCTTCGGCGAGGACAGCGTTGTTGGCAGCGAGCAGCTGCACGTTCGCGTTGCGGACAATTTTGCCGTCCTTCAGCGAACGCAGCGTGACATCGAGGCCATTCTCGCCGCGATAGGCGGTCAGCGCAAGGTCGGTGAGCAGAATCCAGCGGCCGGAAGCGGCGGCGGGCCCCTCATTGTCACCCAGCTTAGCAGCGTCCGTGACGCTGACGAAGTATGCGCCGGGCTTCATCGGGCCGACGACGTCCTGCAGCGGGAATACGGAAATGACCGGCGCGTTCGGCGCATTGGCAATGTCCATCGTGCCGGAGAAGAGTTCCTCTCCGACATCTTCGGGCGAATCCGGGCCCCACATCCAGGACCATTGGCCCTGGCCGGTGGTCGTGCCGGCATTAATGTTCTTGAAGACGAGCGCGCGGTCGTTGATGCGGCTGACGGTGACGCGGACCTGATCGACGTTGACGGTCTCGATCGGCAGGCCGTCGGCATTTTCGCGCGGCAGGATCACGCCGGTGCCCTTGAAGCCGACGAAAGGCGGACGGTCGGCAAAGTCGATGGGAACGGTTTCGGCGCGTTTCAGCGTGCGGCCATCGGCGGCGGGAAGGCCGGCGAGGATCGTGGCGGTGCGGGTGGTGCCGAAGGAGAGACCGCCGACGCAAAGCTCGCGGCCTTCGACCGACAGCGCAGCGCGGAAGGCGGGACGGAATTCAACGTAGGGCGAATAGTCCGTTTTCGGATCAAGTGCGGCCGAAAAGACGAAGCAGGCGAGCGGCTGCTCGGTGTCGGTGTCGATGCGGTAGCGGAAATAGGAGAATTCGGTTTCAGCAGCATCGCGGGCGCGCTGGCGGGCTTCTTCGCGCTTGCGGGCAGCGACCTGATCGGCGGGCGAGCGCTCAACGAGGACGGCTGCATCGCTGTCTTCTCCCGGGTCGCGGGCCGTCTGGGAGCCGCCGCAGGCTGCAAGAACGAGCATTGCTGCGGACACGAGCGCACCAAGAGCCCCCCACCGGCCCCGGACCTTGACTGACATCGATGAAACTCCTCCCGGTTATATGATTAACCTTACACGCGAACCGGGCGGCGCCATAGGGGCGCGAATCCGGCAGAAGCAAGATTTTTCAAGGAAAAGCCGCGCGCTCTGCATCGAGGATGGCCGCAAGCCCCTCGCGGTAGGTCGGGTATTGCGGCCGCCAGCCAAGCGCCGCCTTCGCGCGGGCATTCGCGACGCGCTTGCATTCGGCATAGAAGCTCGCCGCCATCTCGCTCAACCCGGCATCCTCGAACGCAACGTCCGGCGGCACAGGTACACCGAGAAGCGCAGCCGCGTGGGCGATTACGTCCTGCGGCGGCGCCGCGAGGTCATCGCACAGATGGAAAACGCCGGACACGGACGGGCGTTGGAGCAGCGCCGCGAGTCCGGTTGCAATGTCATCGACATGGATGCGGGAGAAGACCTGCGCCGGTTTGATGACGCGCTGGGCGGTGCCGTCGCGCAGCCGGTCGAAGGGGGAGCGGCCGGGGCCGTATATGCCGGGCAGCCGGACGATGCGGGCTTTGCCGTCACTGGCGGCGCGCCATTGCGCCTCGGCTTTGACGCGGGCGCTGGCGCGCGGTGAAGACGGTGCAACCGGGCTCCATTCGAAGGCCCAGCCGCCGTTCAGGTCTCCATAAACACCGGTAGTTGACAGATAGGCTATGGACTGCGCCGAGGCGGCCTGGTCGCCTGCCGCGCGGGCGGCGGGGCAGCCTTCGCGGCCGGGCGGCAGGGTGACGAGCCAATGGGCGCCCGGCGGGACCTTCAGGCATCCCTCGCCGGCCCAGACCTCTGCCGCGATGCCTTGCGCCCTCAGATCAGCGGCTTTGGCGGGCGTGCGGACGGTTCCGGCCACGCGCCAGCCAGCCGGGTGCAGCGCAGCTGCAAGCTGCAGGGCGCTATAGCCAAGCCCGAAAACAAAAAGCAGAGATTGCGGGGAAGTCATTTGCCAATGCCGGAGCGCCGTTGCCTAAAGCGCCTGCATAGACGGATCGGAGCCTGCTGCCCATGTCGCTGATTGCCCTTGCTGCCGGAACGGCCCTGATGCTGCAGTCGGCCGGCGCAGAACTGGCCAGGGCCGAAGACGCCCGCCTGGAAGCCTGCGTGGAAAAGATCGAGAGCGATCCGGAAAACGCCTACGAGGACGCCCTCGCGTGGTCATTCGAAGGCAATCGCCCCGGGGCGCGCCAATGTACGGCGCTGGCGCTGATCGCTCTTGGCAATCTCGAGACCGGCGCGGAGCGTTTGCAGGCCCTTGCCACAGCGCCGGATGGCGGAAGTATGGAACAGCGCGCCCTCTACCTCTCGCAGGCTGGCCATGCCTGGCTGCAGGCGGGGGCGCCGGAAGCGGCGATCGTGTCGTTTACCGACGGGCTGAAGTTCGCACCCGGCACGAGCGACCTGCTGCTCGACCGGGCGAGCGCCTATATCGTCACAGAGAAATGGGACGAGGCCCTGTCAGACCTCGATTTCGCCCTCGCGAACTCTCCGGGCAACCCGGCCGGGCATCAGCTACGCGCCGAAGTGCACCTCAACAAGCGCGCTTATGACCTGGCGATGCGCGACGTGAACGACGCGATGGCGGCCGATCCGAAGAATATCGACACGCTGCTGGTGCGCGGACGTGTGCGCGAAGCCATCCGCATCGCCGAGGAAGACGGCATTCCGCAGTAAGGCCGTCAGGCGCCGTAGCGGGTTTCCAGCATCGACCAGACCGCACGCAGGCTGCACGGCGCGCCGCCTTCCGGGCGGCCGTATTTTGCCTTGCGCCAGGCCCAGATGTCGAAATGGGCCCAGCTCTTTGCGTCCACGAACTGCTTGAGGAACACCGCCGCCGTGATCGAGCCGCCAAAGCTGCCACCGGAGTTCACGAGATCGGCGACGGGGCTTTTCAGGTCGGCGAGGTAGGGATCCCAGAGCGGCATGCGCCAGACCGGATCGCCGGTGCGGGCTGAGGCGGCGAGGATGTCGGCCGCGAGTTGGTCATCATCTGTATAAAGGGGCGCGAGGTCTGCGCCGAGCGCAACCCGGGCGGCGCCGGTGAGGGTTGCGAAATCGAGGATCAGGTCCGGGTTGTCTTCCGAGGCGCGTGCGAGTGCATCACCAAGGACGAGGCGGCCCTCAGCGTCGGTATTGTCGATCTCGACCGTGAGCCCTTTGCGGCTCTTGAGGATGTCGCCGGGCCGGAAAGAGCTGCCGGAGATCGCGTTCTCAGCGGCGGCGACATAGAGCGTCAGGTGTACGGGCAGGCATGCACCCATGACCAGCTCGGCCAGCGCGATGGCATGGGCGGCGCCGCCCATGTCCTTCTTCATGATCCGCATACCGTCGCCGCCCTTGATGTTGAGGCCGCCGGAATCGAAAGTGATGCCCTTGCCGACGAGGGCGATCTTCGGATGGCCGGGCTTGCCCCATTCGAGTTCGAGGAAGCGGGGCAGCACGGCGGCGGCGCGGCCGACCGCGTGCACCATCGGATAGCCTTCGGACAGCAGGGCCTCGCCCACGATGGCGCGAAGCTCGCCGCCAAAGCGCTTGGCCAGATCCGCCATTTCAGTCTGCAGGCCTTCCGGCGTCATGTCCGCGGCGGGCGTGTTGACCAGGTCGCGAAGATGGGCGGCAGCGTCGCCCTCGCGCGACAGGCGCTCGCCCGCCTTGCCAGCCGGCACCTTCAGTCGGGGCAGTCGGGGCGCCTTGGCAGGGGTAGTCTTGTAGCGTTCGAAACGGTAGGCCCCGTCCGACCAGGCGGCTGCGATTTGTTCGAACGGCTGGCCGCCGTCTTCGGCGATCTCATAGTCGCCTTCAGGCAGGCGCGCCGACAAGGCCGCCACGGCAAGCGCATCCTTGCCGGCGCCGAGGCCAAACAGAACCGACTGGACCCTGCCTTCGGCCCCGGGCACCAGCACCGTCTGGCCTGCCCCACCGGTAAAGTCCTGCGCCGCTGCTATCGCCCGCGCCGAAGGGAACGGATCGTCCGCAAGCGCCTTGAAGGCGGCGCTGGAGAGGAGATAGACGCGGGCCGCGTTCCTGGGCT
>NZ_JBBEBT010000263.1:0-2494 GCF_040882205.1 Hyphomonas sp. | reverse complement strand
AAAGCGAGCCGCCAGGGGCGCCGCAGGCCGCAGCGCCCACGCTGGTGCTGGTTGATGCGCCGGATGCGACGACCGATGAAACAACGACGATTGAAAGCGAAACCGCCATCACGGCGGCGGTCGCCACGCTCGCCGACCAGATAAACAGCCCGCCCCCCGAGGCCGCGCCCGCCGCGATCGCGGAGGAAACTGCGCCGGCACCGAAGCCTCAAGCCGCGTTCGTTGCGCCGGTTGCCGAGCCTGAGCCGGCCGCCAAGTCCGACCCGGTTCTGCAAACGCCCGCAGACCTTCCCGCTCTCTCTACCGAGGCCGCGCCGCAGGTGGACGAACCCGGTTCGTTCGGTACTTTCGGCGCTTTCGAGCAGAGCGCTGAAGCGCCGGTGCCATTACCCGCACCCGAAGCGCCTGCCGCGCCGGAGCCAGAGCCTGAACCCGCCCAAGCGGTTGTCGCGACGCCCGAACCGGAGCCGGAGCCGGAGCCCGAGCCGATTGCGGAACCGGCCGCCCCCGAACCCAAGCCTGAACTGGCCGCTGAACTGGCCGCCGAACTGGCCGCTGAACTGGCCGCTGAACCGGAGCGCGCACCGGTGTTTCCGACATTGGCGCAGCCGATCTCCCTGTCGTCGATACCCTTCGGTTTCGGGCTCGGCGCCGCGCAGCGCGCTGGCACACCGTCACACCCGTCCGCCAGCACACCGGATCGTGCACCCGAAGCGGCCGCAGAACCGGCGAAGCGTATCGTGATCGATGGCACACTCGACCTGCCTGACATCACGCCGGAAGAGATGGACACGCTCAGCGCATCGGACACCTATCCGCCGCCAACACCCAAAGCGGATCCGCTGGACCTGCCCGGCGACACGTCAGCACCGGCGCCAGAGCCGGCCAGTCCACGCCGCTTCAATCCCTGGAACTGATCTGCTTTCGGCTCCCGGCGTGATTTGATCCTTACACGAACCAAACCCGCAACCTTCAGACGGGCGAAATATCCGTCACTTTGTAGGTCTGCGGATTGCCGTCGGCGTGCCGGATGGTGATGTATTCACCCTCCCGGAAGATGTGGGCGCCAAACCGGAATGCGGCTTCGTCATCGCCTTCGGCCTCTTCGTCATAGTGGAAAAACCAGTTCGCGCCGCGATGGGTGAGCCAGCCATCCGCTTTCTCTGCCGGGTCGGGATGAAAGCGCAATACGCGGCAGGCCTTCCGTTCGGCGCGCCAGGCATCGATGTCCAGTTGGCCGGCATCGTTGATCGGGGCGATGATCAGATAGCCCTGCTCGGGGTCTCCGGCGGGCAGGCCCGGATTGCGGGCAAGCTGAAGGGTGATACGGCGCAGTGACATGATCCGGCTCCGGAATATCTATCGGGAAAGGGCGAGCGCAGGCGATTCATCGGCCTGCAGAAGGCGGCGGCTGGTGCCGCCAAACAGACGTTCCCCGATGCGGGAATGGCCATAGACGCCGGCTACAATCATCGTTGCGCCAACCCCGGACGCCAGCGCAAGCAGCGAGCTAGCAACTTCGCCTTCGAGACTTTCAGAGCGGGCAGAAGCCCCCTTCCGGCGCAGCCAGTCCGAAAGCGATCCCGGCGCCGATCCCGGCCGGGCGCCATCGCGCTCAGCATCCTTGCGGTTCTGAGCGATGATCACTTCGCCGAAGGACGTGATCAGCGGCAGGTGGAAGCGGACAGCCCGGGCCGCACCGTTCGATCCGTCCCATCCGATGATCACCGGCCCCGGCGTGAATGGCCTGGTCCCCGCGAGGACAACCGGCAGCCGCGCATCCATCATCACATGATCGAACGCTGCCGACAGGGGTTCTGCAGACCTTGCGGCGCTGCGCGGGAAAACGATTGCTTCAGCCAGCGTGGCGGCGCTGGCAGCGGCCGCTTCGGCAGTGGCGACCTGATGCACGAAGGTACCTTCGATCCCATGAGCGCCGGCGCCGACAACATCGCGGAATGCGCCTTCAGCGGCGGCCAGCAGTTTCTTCTGGAGTTCGACGAGGCTGGTCGCGGCGGCGGCAGACAGGCCTGCGGATTCCGGCGTGGAGACCACCATCAGCGCCGACTGCGGATCGGGCAGCGCGCAAAGCCCGGTGAGCGGGAGATTGAGATGGCGCGCCATGGCCAGCGCGGACAGAGTGGTCAGGGTGTCGGTTTCGGACGATCCCTGAAGCACGGCGACGATCGACATGGCAGACCTCCTTTCGGCCCGCTGGGAGCCGCGGCTCAGTCTCTACCATCCTGCAGCAGAGCCCGGATTAGGGAATACTACCTAACCGGGCGCGCTGCAGCGATACGGGCCCGGGCAATGCGGTCCGCCACATAGTTCGTCGGCTGATTGGTTTGAAGGGCTTCATCCAGCACTGCGCCCAGCGTCACGATCAGCTGTGACAACGTCGCCTCGACCCATTCGCGCGAATAGCTGCCCGAGATTTCGGCGGCTACGTTGATGATGCCGCCGCCATTGATGACATAGTCGGGCGCGTAAAGTA
>NZ_JBBEBT010000262.1:0-2503 GCF_040882205.1 Hyphomonas sp. | reverse complement strand
CAGATGTGGCTCAGAGGTGGCTCAGAGGTGGCTCAGAAGTGGCTCAGAAGTGGCTCGGAGCTGGCTCGGAGGTGACTCAGGGGTGGCTCAGGGGTGGCTCAGGGGTGGCTTGGGTGGCACGCGGCTTGAAAACCACCGTCTCCAGACCCGAAGGAGCGAGACGGATCTATGGCCAGTAGCCGACTGAAACTCACACAAACCGCTGTTACGCGGATCATCCGTGAGCATGATGGGAAGAGGAAGGAGCGGCATTGGGACACAGAAGTGCCCAAGATGTTTCTATCCATCACCCCCAATGGCAGCGCCACCTACAAGCTCCTGATCGTCAAGCCGGACGGCTCGAAGTCAGACACCAAGCTGATCGCCGCCAATGATGGCTCGCCAGACATTGCTCGCTTACTGGCCACCAAAGAGCTGGGGCGCATGGCCTTGGGCGGCGCGGATCCTGTCACACAGCGGCGCCAGGCTAAGGCCGATGCCAGGAAGCAGCAGCAAGCAACCTTCCAGGCCCTCGCAGACCGGTTCATGGCCGCCCCGGAAAAAAGCCCGCCCATGCTCTCACACCGCACCTATAATGAGCGGGAACGGCTTCTGCGGGAACACATCCTGCCCACGCTCGGGAAGAAATTATTCCCCGAGATCACCAAGGCAGAGGTGCGCCAGCTCATCCGGGATATTCAGGCACGGGCCGCCAAACACCCCCGCGCGTTAACTGCCTCCAATCCCGGCGCCAAGCTCGCCAATGAATGCCAGGGCGTCATCCGTGCCATCTATGGCTGGGCCATCGCGGAAGATCTCATTGAAGTAAACCCAGCAGCGTTCAGGAAGCTGTTCAAGGACACCCCTGATAGGCGCGCAGCGATGCCCGAGGAGGCGCTGCGATTGGTGTGGGCCGCTCTGAGTGCCGACCTGGAAGGCAAGCCATCCGTGCGCTCTGCGAGGGACGAAGAGCGGGAACGAATGCAGCGAGGCGCACCTTCCGCGCTCGCCATTATGCTTCATGCTGTTACGTTGCAGCGGCCCGCCGAAATAGTCGCCGCCAAACGGGATCAATTCGACTGGACGCCGGGCCGGGAGCTGTGGCGCATCCCAGCCGGGCAGACAAAGACGAATGAAGTTTATGAGGTGCCGCTATCGCCGCTCGCTGCGACGCTGTTCAGGAAGGCGCTCTCTCTTCACAGTCATGCGTGGGTGTTTCCGAATGAAGCGGGCGACGGACCCATTCGCCATGACGGCCCCAAGCAACGGTGGATCAGGGTTCGAGAGCGCAGCGTTGCCGCCGCGAGGAAGAAGGAGGAGTCCTCACCGGTTGCCGGCGTGCAACTCTACGACTGCCGCCGCCTGGGCCGTACACTGATGGTAGACCGTCTGGGCATCAGCCCCGCCATTGCCGAAGCCTGCATCAATCACGCCCCGGATCGCTCCATGCAAAACCGCTACTATGTGGGCAACACTTCAGCTGAGGTGCGGCGGGCAATGGACCTATGGGGTGCGGAGGTGGAGCGGATTACAGGGCATCCCCTAGCTTAAGGCGCCGAACACAGAAGATGGCAAAGTGTGTAAATCGGCGCCAGCAAATGACCCCTCCTGTTCGATTGAAATCAATGGAATGGCTTGCCGATCGGCGTCCGGACGCAGCACCGATTTACAGTTGAGCGCTGAGTTCTTCGGGAATTCCCCATGATCACAGTGGTTCAGCTCATTCCGTCAGGCGATCCTCGGATGCGCATTTGCATGATTTTTTAATGAAAAATATTGCATGGTGTCGACCTGTGGATCATGTGCCTGATGAAGGAACACTCGATTGCCGGCGCTTGCAGATCTGAAGAAACACCTGCGCCCTGGGCAGGTTTACCGCCGCAAGGACCTTGCGCGCTGGTCAAACGCTGTCGACCGCCATGTCCGCCAGCTTCTTGATGAGGGGCGGCTGGAGAAGGTGGGGGCGGGCCTTTATATGGCGCCGCGCAAGACCCGGTTCGGTCTCGCGCCGGCCTCGCCTGAAAAGCTCGTGGCGTCCTTCCTGGGCGATGACCGCTTTTTGATGGTCTCGCCGAATGCGTATAACAGTCTCGGCCTCGGCACGACGCAGCTCTACAACGAGCCCGTCGTCTACAACCGCAAGCGCCATGGCCGGTTCACGTTGGACGGCCGGTGCTTTGACTTCCGGATGCGCACGTCCGTGCCGGCGGCGTTGACTGAGGAGCTTCTCCTGGTCGACCTTCTGCACAACCTCGAAAACCTGCCCGAGGGCAAGGCGGATGTGTTGCCGAGGGCGCTGGCGCGGGCCCGTGAGATGGATCCAAAGCGTCTTGCGAAAGCGGTGAAGGATTTTGGATCGGCGCGCGCCAGACGGTTACTTGAGCCGGTCTTGTGAGACGAGGCGGCCCGCGCGTGACGCTTCTGCACGAGCTTCCCGACTTTACTGACCTGGTCGCAGTCGTTGGCAGGAAGGAAGGCGTGGGTCCAGGCCTCGTCGAGAAGGACTACTGGATCATGCATTGCC
>NZ_JBBEBT010000261.1:0-2527 GCF_040882205.1 Hyphomonas sp. | reverse complement strand
TAGTATTTTTGAAGGGGACAAGGAACCAGAACCTCCGATGCTAAAAACGCGATCAGCTTCGGTCTCTGGCTGCTGCCTGACCAGTGTGAATGGCGGCAAATCGCGGCAAGGACCTGCAAAGCCGCTACTGCGTCCTGCCGCGCCCCCGGCCACCCGGAAATGTCCAACCCATCCCGGCGCCCTTTGTCTCAATCACCAGGGCCTGCCCCCTCAGCCGCTCCATCTCGCGCCGCCAGGGGACAAGCGCGAACGCTTTCTCCGAACCGATCAGCGCCATGCGCCCCTGGGCGAGATGGAAGCTGCGCTCGTAGCGTCCTTCGAACGGCGCGCCGCTCGGCTCAGCAAGCGTCCTGCCAGTTTTCGCAGCTTCAATGGCGGCAACCCTTGAAAGCTCAGCCGAGCGCAGGCGCATCCTCGTATCCGAAGACAGTGCCATCTCGCCTGCCGCCAGGAGGCCCTGCTCCCTGAGGAATGCGAGGCGGCCCTGGCGCGCTGAAGCAATCCTCGAGGACAGGACCGCATCGCCGGCCGCTTCCCGGCCATCAAGCCATGTTTCGGCCCGCGCAGAGACCTGCGGCTCGAGCGCCATCCAGCTGCGCACCTGGAGCGATACCCGTCCGCCGCGAGACGCCTCAAAACCGGCAGCGCGTTGCAGATAGTCTGGCGGAATGGTCCAGCTCCCATCGGGGGCGCGATCAACAAGGCCCTTCATTCGCAGCGCTTCCAGCCGCCGCTTGTGCGCCAGGCGGTAGTCCGCTGAGCCCCCCGGATCCAACGCCTCATGATAGGCGTCAGAATAGATCCCGCCGGTCTCTGCCGCGATGCGCGCGATCGTGTGATCCGCCTGCCTTGGCAAAGCTGTCCTTGACGCGACCTCTACGACCGCGCCGCGCGGCGGCAAGTCGCCGGGCTCCAGACCGCGCGCCGGTACATGCCAGACCTCTCCGCCGAGGTCCTCGACCAGCAGGAACCGCGTGTCCCGCAATTCGTCCTCGGGGCCTTGTGAGATCACGATGCCGGTGAAGGGCCGTTCGACCTGCCCGCCGCCTTCCGCAAAGCGCACCGCGCGATGGGCCTGCTCCGGGCCGATGCCGGCGGCCAGTGACCGGACAATATCGCCCCGGCGTCCAAGCGCCTTGAGCGTCTCGTCCCAATCGTCCTTCAACCGCCACTCTGATGAGCCTTGACGCGTCGCCAGGTGCAGTCCTTCGAGGTGACGAAGGCGCTGCAGCATTGAGGCCCGCTCAAATCGCTGCGCCTCCGTCGCCGCAGGCGCGATTGCCACGACGGCATCTTTTGACATCGCCGCCAGCTTGCGGTCGATCCCCGTAAACCGGTCCGCAGCAATCTCCCGCTGCTCGGCGCGCAGGATGTCGAGTTCCCGGCGGGGTCCGAGCTCATCGGTGACGAGCTGGCTCGCCCGGCCGCGAAGGCCCTGCATCAGGTAGTTCGGCGCGATGACAAGATCGCGTCCCAATTCATCTCTGCCCCGGATGATGACATGAATATGCGGATGGCCGGTATTATGGTGATCGACGGCGACCCAGTCGAGCCTGGTGCCAACATCGCGTTCCATTTCGGCCATCAGGCGGCGCGTGTGGAATCTGAGATCGCCCAGCTCGACGGCGTCCTCTGCGGACACAATGATCCGAAACTGGTGCCGGTCGCCTTCACTGCGCTCCAGGAATGCACGCCCGTCCGCGGCATCGTCCTGCCGGTCATATAGCATGCCGCCGCTGCCATCACGTTCAACGCCGTCGCGCTGCACATAGCGCAGGTGCGCCGCGAGCGCGCTGGCACCGGCCCCAGACTTCACGCGCGCGATGTGGACCTTGACCGTCACGCGCCGCATCTGCCGCGCCGTCAGTCCGCGCGGATTCCGGACCGCCTGAGGCACAGCCCCCCTGCCCCGGCCGATCCGACTGCCTGTGAACCCGGTCTTTGGCTTTCGCGGGCCGAGCCTCGCGGCCGCTTTGCGAATATCACCGCCAGCGCGCTTGATCGATCCGCGTCCGCGGTCCTTCAGTTTTCCCAGGCGCGGCGTGAATTCGTCTTCTGTGCTCATCTGCGCGGCAGGGCCCCGTATGACAACCAATCGCCTGCCGGCTCAGGCAAGTTGCAGAATCTTGTCTGTCTCAAATTGTGGCATGAGCATACAGAAAAAGGATGTGCAGACAGGGTCTTGGATGTGCGTGTACGCACATCCTTATATCTTGCCCTACCGGGTTCGCTCGTCTGAACACTGCATACGCTTGCACCGCTTTGCATGGCGTTGTGATCCTGTCATTTCCCGAAGGTCATCAGGAGACGGACGGAGCCGTCCAGGTCTCCGCTGTCCGTGACGCCAAGATACCGCCCGTCGAGCGAGTCCGGATGCGGTGCCAGCAGGAAGTATTCTCCCGCTTCCAGACGCTGGCAGCCATCCCATACCGGCAGAAACCGCCCCTTTGAATTGATGGACCGCGCGAGCGCAACACGCTCGCCATTAATCAGGATATCGTGTCCATGACGGCAGATTTGATCACCC
>NZ_JBBEBT010000260.1:0-2528 GCF_040882205.1 Hyphomonas sp. | reverse complement strand
CGCCGCGGCATCCTCTCGGGCGGCGCGATCGGCGCGGCCGCAAGCCTGGCTGCCTGCGCCACAAGTTCGCCCGCTGCCCTTGCCGAAGCGAAAGGTGCATTCCCGCCGTCCCCGGCGCTGCCCCTCTTCGGCCCCGCCGAAGGTCAGGCCTTGCTCTCACGCAACGAAAACCCCTACGGCCCGTCACCCTCGGCGCTCTCCGCGATCAGCAAATCCGCTGAAAAGGGCGCCTATTACACCAATGCCGAAGCCGTCCAGAGCCTCATGACGATGATCGCCGAACGCCACGGGGTCGCGCCGGAGCAGGTCGCGGTCACCACAGGTTCGGGCGAAGCGCTGAGCGCCATTGCCCTGATTTATGGTCCTAAAGGCCCCATCGTTGCGCCGCGCCTGTTCTGGGACACGACCTCGCTCTACGCCGCCAATCTTGGCATGGCCAGTATCACGCGTGTTCCGCTCACGGATGGCATGGACATCGACTATGCCGCCATTGAGGCCGCCATTACGCCCGCCACCGGCATGGTGCAGCTGTGCAATCCGAACAATCCGACGGGCCTGACGACGCCGGGCAGTATCATCCGCCCCGCCGTCTCCGCCATGGCGGCGAAGACAACCGTCGTCGTCGACGAGGCCTATATCGAACTGACGCAGGACGAGGCCGCGATCACCTGCGTACCGTTGGTCAGGGAAGGCAAAGACGTTATCATCACTCGCACCTTCTCCAAGATCTACGGCATGGCCGGCATCCGCGTCGGCTATACGATCTCGTCGGCTGAAACCGCCGCGAAAATCCGCGCGACCGTGATGTCCTCCGCGCCCTGTACCTCCACAGCCGCCGCCATCGCCTGCTACAATGACGAGGCTTTCATCACCTATTCCAAAGGCAAGATTGTGCAGGGGCGCCAGATGGTCGAGGCAACCCTCGACACGCTCGGCCTGCCCTATCTCAAGTCCCAGACGAACTTCGTCTATTTCCAGAGCGGCAAGCCGGCCAACGACCTGCAGAAGGCGATGGCCGCCGAGAAGATCTCCATTCGCGGCCAGTACATGGACTATACGCCGTGGAGCCGCGTCTCGATGGGCCAGCTGGAAGATGTGGAACGTTTCTGCCTGGCATTGCCGAGACTGATCGGGGCCTGACGCCTCAGAGCATGTTCAGGGCGAGGCGCGCTTCGTCCGACATGCGGGCGGGCGTCCAGGGCGGATCGAACGTCAGGCGCACTTCGACGTCGGCCACGCCTTCTACCGTCTTGGCGGCGTTCTCGATCCAGCCCGGCATGTCGCCGGCCACCGGACAGCCGGGCGCCGTCAGCGTCATTTCGATATCGACCTTGCGGTCATCATCGATGTCGACCTTGTAGATCAGGCCAAGTTCATAGACATCAACCGGGATTTCAGGGTCGAACACGGTCTTGAACGCCGTAATCAGCTCGTCCGTCATCCGGTCAAGCTCAGCCTGAGGAATCGCTGAACCCGCAGGCGTCTGCGCTGCGTTCATCGTGTCCCGGGAAGCAAGATCGTCGGCCATGAGGCTTCCTATACCAGCATTTTCCGCGCCTTGGCGAGCGCTTCGGCAAAGGCATCCGCCTCCGCTATTGTATTATATAGGGCGAAACTCGCCCGGGCAGTGGCCGAAACGCCGAGATGCTGCATCAGCGGCTGTGCGCAGTGATGCCCGGCGCGGATCGCCACGCCGTAACGGTCCAGGATCTGGGCCAGATCGTGCGGATGAGCGCCCTCAAGGCTGAACGACAGCACAGCGCCCTTGCCCGGTGCATCGCCGTGCACTTTCAGCCCGTTGATGCCGCGCAGGGCGTCGCGGGCGCGTGTGTAGAGCGCGTGTTCATGCCCGGCAACTTCCGCCTTGTCGAACTGACCCAGCCAGCGCAGCGCGGCACCCAAACCAATCGCCTCGAGGATCGGCGGCGTACCCGCCTCGAACTTGTGCGGCGCCGTGTTGTAGGTCACCCGGTCCGTCGCGACGACCTCGATCATCTCGCCGCCGCCCTGGTAAGGCCGCGCGCGGGCAAGCGCGCCCGACGTGCCATAGAGGGCGCCGATGCCGGTCGGCCCGTAAAGCTTGTGGCCAGTGATCACATACCAGTCGCAGCCTATGGCCTGCACATCGAGCGGCAGATGGACCGCCGCCTGGCTGCCATCGATGAGAATTTCAGCGCCCACGGCATGGGCGAGCTGCGTCACCGCCGCCACATCCGTCACAGTACCAAGCACATTGCTCATGTGCGTCAGCGCCACCATCTTCGTCTTCGGCCCGACGGCGGCGCGCACCGCGTCCATGTCCAGCGAGCCATCCTCGTGGATGCCCACCCAGCGCAGCACCGCGCCGTGGCGCTCGCGAAGGAAATGCCAGGGCACGATGTTGGAGTGATGCTCCATGATCGTCAGCACGATTTCGTCGCCCGGCTCGATGCGTGCGCCGAGCGCCGCTGCGACAAGGTTGATGCCTTCGGTGGAGCCCTTGGTGAAGATCACATTGTCTGTAGACGGCGCATTGAGGAAAGCCCGCA
>NZ_JBBEBT010000259.1:0-2537 GCF_040882205.1 Hyphomonas sp. | reverse complement strand
CCCGCAAGCGCCGGGTGTGCCAGTCTGCCGACGAGCGGCGCGGCGGCAAGCATCATCACGAGGATGGCGAGTGCATGCACGAGGCCTGCGACAGGCGTCTTGCCTCCGGCTTTCACATTGGTGGCCGTGCGCGCGATGGCGCCCGTGGCGGGCAGGCCGCCGAAAAGGCCGGACCCGATATTAGCGGCGCCCTGCGCGATCAGCTCCGCATTCGGACGATGCCTGCCCTCGATCATCCGGTCCGCCACCATCGCAGAAAGCAGCGACTCGACCCCGGCAAGGAAGGCGATGACCAGCGCCGAGGGCAGTAGTTCCTGAAGCCGGGCAAGCGTGATCTCCGGAAGGGCCGGCATAGTCAGGCGATCGGGCAGTGCGCCGAACCGGTCCGAGATGGTCTCGACCGGCAAGCTGAGAAAGAACACCGCCGCCGATGTGAGCCCCACCGCCACGATCAGGCCCGGCCATCTCGGCGCGAGGCGGCGCAAAGCGGCGATCAGGGCCATGGTCGTGAAGCCGATGCCGAGGGCGGCGGGGTTCAGGGTTTCCCGGCCTTCCCAGAGCGCGGGCAGCTTTTGCAGGAAATCGGCTGGAAGGTTTGCTATATCCAGGCCGAACAGGTCCTTGAGCTGGCTGGCCGCGATGATCACGGCAATGCCCATCGTGAAGCCGTTGACGACCGCTTCGGGAATGAACTGGATGAGGCTGCCTGCCCGCAGGAGGCCAGCGGCAAGCAGGATCGCGCCGGCCATCAATGTGGCCAGCACCAGTCCGTCAAAACCATGATGCGCGATGACGCCGTAGACCACAACGATGAAGGCGCCGGTCGGCCCACCGATCTGCACCCGGCTGCCGCCGAGCAGCGAGATCAGGAAGCCAGCGACGATGGCTGTGACAAGGCCGGTAGCCGGGTCGGCGCCAGAGGCGATGGCGATGGCGAGGCTGAGCGGCAGGGCCACCATCGCAACCGTCACGCCGGCGAAGACGTCCGCTGCGAAAAGCGGCCAGCTATAGGTCTTCAGTGTGGTCAGCAGTTTGGGTGTCACGGTCGCTGGCGGGCGGGGGCATTGGGCCGGCGTCCGTACTTACATTGATCTGTTAGCAGATCAGCGCGGCGCCCGCGATGTGACAGGCGCCCGCAGGCTCACATCGGATTGTCATCCCGCCATTGGTCGATGCTGTCGAGGCAGGCCTGGTCATAAGCAGCGCGGCCGTCATTGCCGGTGTCGCTGCTGCGGCAGGAGGATTCTGCGGCGAGCCCGGCGACGAGGCTCTGGACGAAAGTGGCGCAGCCGCCAAGCGAGAGGGTTCCGGCGAGAGGGTTCCGGCGAGCAGGCCGGCAAGGGCGAGTTTACGGGGTAGTTGCACGGGCTGTCTCCTTGCCCCCACCTTATCGCTAGCATTGCGGCGCGCGCGCAGAAATCACAGTTTCCAGCGTCCGCCGCTGCCTGCCCCGCCATCCGGCAGCAGACTTTTCTGCGGCACGCCGTAGACGCGCGCTTCGCCGATTGCGAAAGCCATACAGCCCTCCGGAAAGACCAGGCGGAAAGCCTCGTGCAGCACATTCAGCCCGCCCGCGAAGGCGCCCATCGCCGGCATCACCAGCCGCGCGCCGTCCGAGGCAAAGCAGCGCCGGCGCACCGAACGCCCGCGCCCGGAAACCCTGGCGACGGGGTGCAGGTGGCCGGCGATTTCGCCCACTTCGCCCGTCGGCTCGTGGCGGAATACCAGCGGGCCGAGGCGCAGTAACTTCGCCGCGCGTCCGCCCAGATGCGCCGGCGGATCGGGATCGTGGTTGCCTTCCACCCAGACCCAGTCCTGTGCGCCGGTCAGCGCACGGATGCGCTCGGCATAGGGCAGCGGAAGGCGCGAACCCGATCGCCTGTCATGGAAGCTGTCGCCCAGCGAGATCACAGTGTCCGGTTTCAGCCCCGCGCAGAGCGCCTCCACACGGGACAGCGTGGCGCCGGTGTCATAGGGCGGCAGCATCTGCCCGGCGGCGGCAAAGTTTGAGCCCTTCTCGAGGTGCAGGTCCGAGACAACCAGCACGCGCCGGTCCGCCCACCAGAGGGCGCCTTCCGGCAGCGGGGTCAGCATCTCTCCGGCAAGGTGGAGCCAGGTCTGTTTCGGGGAAGCCTGCGCGAGGGACATGGGAACGAGAATTGGGCTGATGTGGGCGCCCGGTCAACGCGCGAAATTCGGCATCGATTGTCGATATGAAGTCCGCTAACGATCCGTCAGGTGAAAGTCGGGCACAAGACGTAAATCGGACCCGGCGCCCGTGATCTCTCCACGTGACGATAAAGATGAGCTGCGCCGGCGTTTCCTTGAACATGGCCGCGTTCTCATCCCCGGGATTTTCGGGCCTGCCTTCGCGCAAGGCGTTCTGAGCGCCGCGCAGGCATATGCCAGCTGGGTGCTTGTCACCCGTATCGAAGGCGCTCACAGCGAGTTTGACGCCGCGCAGATGGAGCAGGCGCGGAAGGACCGGCTGCAGACCTTCGAGGCACTGGTGGCGCAGGAAGCGCGCAAAGGCTTCC
>NZ_JBBEBT010000258.1:0-16621 GCF_040882205.1 Hyphomonas sp. | reverse complement strand
GTGGAAATCCGTGGCGGTGACGATCACGTCGGCCTCGAGTTCGCGCCCGGACTTGAGCAGGATACCCTTCCCGGTGAACCGGTCGATATGATCGGTGACGACGCTGGCCAGGCCGGCCTTGATGCCTTCGAACAGGTCCGCGTCCGGAACAAAGGCGACGCGCTGCTGCCATGGCCGGTAGCTCGGCGTGAAATGGGTCATATCATAGCCTTCCGGAAGGCAGGCCTTGACCCCTTCGAGAAGCTCGATGCGAAGCGCTTCGGCCTCCTCGAACGAGCGGCGCGTGAATTCGGCCTGCTCGAACAGGTATTTTCGGCGGACGATTTCGTGGATCCAGTTCTCGTCTACGCCGAGCTTGCGCAGTTCGTCGGCGAGAAGATTTTCGTTGCGGGCAGGAATGAAATAGGTGGGTGAGCGTTGCAGCAGCGTGACGTGCTCACACTTGCCTGCGATGGCAGGCACGACCGTGGCGGCCGTGGCCCCGGACCCGATGACGATGACCTTCTTGCCGGTGAGGTCGAGGTCTTCCGGCCATGTCTGCGGGTGGACGATCTGTCCACGGAAGGCGTCCATGCCCGGCCATTCCGGCGTATAACCTTCGGCGTGCTTGTAATAGCCCTGGCACATCCAGAGGAACTTGGCAGTGAAGGTCATCACTTCGCCGGTGTCGAGGCGCTCTGCCTTCACGGTCCAGCGCTTCTTCGCGGTCGACCAGCTGGTGGATGTGATCTTGTGGCGATAGCGGATGTGCGCGGCGAGGTCGTTCTCGGCGATCACTTGCTCCATGTATTTCAGGATTTCTTCGCGGCTGGCAATCGGCGGGCCAACCCATGGCTTGTAGCGATAACCGAAAGTGTAGAGGTCCGAATCCGAGCGGATGCCCGGATACTTGTGCATGTGCCAGGTGCCGCCGAACGTGTCGTAGGCCTCGAGGATGACAAACTTTTTCCGCGGGGTCTGCGTTTTCAGGTGATAGCCGGCGCCGACCCCCGAGATGCCCGCGCCGACGATCAGAACATCGAAATGCTCCGTCTTCGCCTTGGCCTTTGAAGCCTTAAGAGTTGCGGTATCTGCCATGATAATCCTCACACTCGCCGCGTATGCCCGCGAGTCAAACGACTGATGCGTGCAAATGTCGCCCGGGAGGACGGCGGCTCAATACGTATTCGACCGGACTTGCCGCAAAGGCAAGCAAGGGAAAACGCGGGCGAGCGGAAGTTTCAGTGATTCAGGGGATCGTGGGAAGCTTCGAACAGCCCGGAATAAGCACTTGCGCCCTGCGCGGGCTGGCGAGCCGCGACATACTCAGACTTGGCGCCGTCGGCGAATCCGCGCGCCCAGGCTTCCTCATACTCGTCCAGCAGCATCTGGTGTGGCGGCGACACCAGCCGCCGGAGATGGACGAGCATCAGGGCGCGCATGGCGTTGAACTGAAGCGATGCCAGACGGGTAAACCCGCGATGGCGCTGGCGCCGGCGTCCGACGCCATAACCATGCCGGAAGGCGCGCTGGATGATGTTGATCGTGTCCAGCTGCGCTGCGCGGATGATATGGCGAACGCAGGCCCGCTCGGCGAACCATGCGCAGTAGCCCGCTGCATCCAGACGTTCCATCAGCTCGGTCTCGGAGCCCATGGGATAGACCATCTGGCCATTTGGCCCGAAGTGCGGATCGAACCTGTACCCCGCTTTGAAGACCCGGCCCCGCACGGCCATGTTCGGCCCCCAGGCGGCATCACACCGGATGGGGCCCTCCTGTGTCGAGGTGATCGAGAAAAGGACGCCGAAATAGCGCTGTAAGGGTCCCAGTTGTCCGGCGCCGCGTGAGGGCCAGTGCGGCAGGATCCGTCCGCCGAGCACATCGCAGTCCGGATGCGCCTTTCCGGCAGCCTCGAGTTCTTCCAGCCATTCCGGACAGGGCAGAATGTCATCATCCGTGAGCACCACCATTTCCTCGGGATCCAGCGTGTCGCTGATCGACGCGAGTACCAGGTTGAGACAGTGGTTCTTGCCGCGGACCGGTTGGTTGTAGATGACCAGTGGCAACTTTTCAGCATAGGCGGCCAGCAGCTCAAGCGTTCCGTCCTCGCTGCCATTGTCGACAACGTGGAATTTCGTACCGGCAGGTAACCGCACACTGAGCATCTCTTCGAGCATGCTGCACAGGCGGCTTTCGCCATTCAGGGTGGACAGGATGACAATCATGCGCCAGCCTTTTCTTTGGCAGGTTCCGAGAGCCGGTCAGGTAGCCTCGCCCATGCGGGGCGTTCGTAGAGGTCGCGAAGAGGCGTGTTCTTCACGAGCGTGTGGAATATAAGGGGAAGAAAAATACATGCCATCAACGTGGCCAGGCTCGCGACGCCCGCGAAGTGCGCTGGAACACCTCCGAAAGCGATGATTTTCAGCATGATCGCCAGCGGAATCGGGAACGTGAGATATATGACGATCGAATTCTTTCCGCAGTAGCGAAGCACCTTTGCCCAATCGAAGCGAACCAACAGCGCCGCCACCGTGCAGACGGCCGCAGCGCCGAGCATGCCGAGGAGGAGGCTTGTGCCGAACTGCAGGTGCAGGTCGCGCGAAACGCCGAGGTGGTTGACAACGGCCCAGGCCGCAAGCCCTCCAATCGCCAGCGGCACAGACGCTGCGGCGCGCGCCGCAAAGGCAAACACAAGCGAGGCGAACGCATAGCCTGAAAAGAAGTAGACATACCGGTTTGCGAAACGGTCCGCGACGGACCAGCCGGTATCGATCCAGCCCAGCTGAAAGGCAGACTGGAGGGCGACCGCGACGGCGAAAACCAGCCAGACTGGCACATGCCGGACAAGCCGCGTGACCACATAGAAGATCAGCAACATGTGGACGAACCACAGCGTGCCCGAAGGCTCAATGAAGCCGGCCAGCCACAGCGAGATGAATTCGACAGGCGACGCTGCGAAAACGGGCAGTTCGAAAAGGGTCAGCTGGATCGTATGCCAGAGCACATAAAAATAGAAGAAGTGAACGACCTTGCGATCAATATATTCCGCCAGCGGACCATGCAGCGAGCGACTGAGGAACAGGCCTGAGATGAGGAAAAAATCCGGCATGCGGAAAGGCCGCGCGAAATCGACCACCGGCGACAGAAAGCCTTCGGCGCCGAGCTGTCCTTCAACCCGGTGCACCGCGTGCATCATCACCACAAGGATGATGCAGATGCCCTTGGCATAATCGACCCAACCGATACGTGAATTCGTCACGACACATTCTCCTTCTTGAGCAGCCCGCGCCAGGCACCGTTTGCGAGGCATGCCCGCACCCAGGGATCAGCCAGCCAGAGGGCGGAGGCGTAGAAAAGGCAGCCCGCCAGGATCAAGATCCCGAGGGCTGGAACTACCGGAAATGCCGCCGATACGGGTCCGGACAGGGCGTAGACCACCGCCGCCATCGCAAGGCTCGCCGCCAGGGGCGGAACCAGTATGGCCATCTGCCGGCTCACGGCGAACCCGGTCGTCGCCTTGACGAACCAGGCCGCCAGCGGCCACGTCAACCAGCCGCGCAGCAGCGAGGCAAATGCAATCGCTGCGACCCCGAGCGGCGCAAAGACGGCAAGCAGGAGAAGGTGCGCGCCGAAGCTGGTGGCCAGCGAGGCGCTCGCGGTGAGGGCCTTTCCGGCAGCCTGTGTCGCCGCAATGTTCACTTTGGATGACACGACCCGCAGGTTTGCGAGCACGGTGATGGCGCAAATGACGCCGACACTGGAGAAAGCATCGCCCACCGCCGATGGCACAAGCAGCGGTGCAATGGCAGCCAGGCCAGCGAGCATCGGAAAACTGGCGATCGCAATGGCGCGCCAGGAATCGGCCATCAGGGCATGGAAGCGGGCGGGTTCACGGGCAGCATCTGAAAGAACCGGCAGCGCCATTGCTCCGACGGGCTGCGCCACAAAGGACTGGATCTGATCCGCGATACGGGTGGCGACGTACAAAAGGCCCAGACCTTCCGGGCCAAAGAAAACAGTCGCGGCAATCTGGGGCGCCAGCCGGTCCGCCCGGCCGAGGGCATTGGCCGCCAGCATCCCGGACACGAACGGAAGCGCCGCACGAACCGTTTTGACATCCGGTCCGCCATCCGGATGCCAGCGGGCGAGCCTGAAGTTCGACGCAACCAGAATGACGCGGCGCACGAATTCGAGACCGATCAGTGACCACACACCTGCGCCCATTAGGGCAAGGACAATACCTGCGGCGAGACCCGACAGCGCCGCCGCAACGCCGACCTTGGCAAGTTGGCGAAAGGCTTGCCGGCGCCGCAGGAGGCTTTCCGGAACGATTCCCGTCGCGGTGATCAGCATCAGGAGACACGCGGCCCCAATCACCGGAATGGCTGCCTCATAGCCGGCAGCGCGCGCAATCAATCCGGCAACCGGGAGCGTGACAGCCCCGCAGGCAAGCGCAAGAGCGATATTGGCCCAGAAAGCCGAATTGAGATCAGCGCGGGTCACGTCCGCCTTCTGTTCGATCGGGCTCGAGAGCACACCGCCGGTAAGCACTTCGCCGGCCGCTATCGCCATCAGGGCGATGCCATAGATTCCGTAATCGGCGGGTACCAGGAACCGCGTGAGAATGAGGACCGAGGCGAGGCCGGCGAGCATCGCGACCACGGACGCCGCGCTGGTCCAGCCAAACTTCCGGACAAGATCGCGGCGGCCTCGGCCTGCGGGCGCTGGTATGGCCATGCTCATGACGCCATCCGTTTGGGCAACGCCGCCCAGAGGCAACGCGCCAGCCAGTCGAGGGATGCATCGACCCGTTCGACGGCGTGACGCTCGGCGCTGAGTACGCTTTCTTCGCCGCGCGGCAGCCAGAAGTAGGGGTTGGCTTCCCAGAGGATCGGCGTGCCATCTGGCCGGATGCTGTAGTCCACAGCTGCCACGTCCAGCCCAAGGGCCGCAACGGCACGGACAAGAACATCCTTGTACGACATGTCGGCGCCGAAATAGGTCAGGTCGGTCGCGATCAGGTCGTTGAAGAGGTCGCGGCGAAAACCAAGGGACCTCAGGAACCGGCGCTTGGGGCGTGCCTCGCGGGCGAGCAGGCAATTGGACAGGCCGACCACGAGATCGCGGGAGAAGAACAGGTGGCTCGCCTTGACTTCACCCCGGAAGACGAAGGCCCGGGCCTTGTGATGGAAGCGGCAAAAGAGGCTCGACGGATCGGCCCCGGCAGCCCTGAATTCGGAGCGCACATCGTGGATACGCACCAGCGCGGCAGGTGCGCGCAATTCGCGCGCCGCGCGGTCGGCGTCGGCTTGGTCGGACAGCACGCGAATGGCGCGTTCGGCATGTGTATCGTCGCCGCGCAGGAGGCTTGGGCCGGCAAGCTCGGAAAATGCGGTGAGCAGCTCCTCGCCCGACCGGACACACCGGACGGGCGCACTTGGAATGCCGGCCGGCTGCCAGATCGCCGATTGGGTAGCCTTGGCCGTGTTCGACAGGGCGTCGGGTGAATTGAGAACGGCAATGCCCCGGCGCGCCGCAGATCGGGCGATGTCAACCGCGTCCCGGTAACACTCGGGGTATTTCTGGCGCAGGGGATCGCCCAGCCAGAATACGACCAGACCAATTCCCGAGAGGCTGGGCGCGGCTTTGCCCGTCTGGTGAAACTGAAGCCGCGCGGCAAGTTCCGGGGCACGGGTCTCGAGCCTCGTCAAGAACGCCCGGCCCGTCGGCACGCTGCGACCGCGCCCCGGACCATGTGTTACAACGAGAATGTTCCCCAGCGCTCCGGTATCCATGTCGGTCCCGTTTATCCCAATACGCTTCAGGCACCGCTACATTGACGGCGCTTCAGGGCATTGCCGGAGCAACAACCGTGCCAGCGCGCGGGAATTTTAAGGAATATGGGAAACTAACTAATTCAGGGCAGTTTCAGCGGGGGATTTCGCCCTTCACATCTTTCATGACGCCGGAGAAGTCGAGGCCGCCCAGGCCCTTGTCGGACAGCGCCTGGTAGATGCTTGCGGCATGTTCACCGAGGCGGATTCCGGCGCCGGCCGCGCGGGCGGCGTCGGCGGCCAGGTCCAGGTCCTTAAGCATCATGGCGACCGCGAAGCCGGGCTTGTAGTCCCGGTTGGCGGGCGAGGTGGGCACCGGGCCGGGGGCCGGGCAATAGGAAGTCATCGACCAGCATTGTCCGGAGGAGACCGACGAGATCTTGTAGAACGTCTCAGCGTCAAGCCCGAGCTTTTCGGCGAGGTTGAAAGCTTCGCACGTGCCGATCATCGAGATGCCGAGCAGCATGTTGTTGGCGATCTTGGCGGCCTGCCCGTTCCCGGCGCCGCCCGCGTGGAAGATGTTCTTGCCCATGCCCTTGAGGATGGCTTCGGCCTGCTCGAAGGCCTTGGCCGTACCGCCGGCCATGAAGGTCAGCGTGCCGGCCTCGGCGGCGGCGGTGCCGCCCGAGACCGGGGCATCGACCATGACAAGCCCGGCCGCTTCGGCTTTGGCATGCGCTTCGCGGGCGTCGGTGACGGCGATGGTCGAACAGTCGATCAGCAGCGTGCCTTTCGGAGCATGGGACGAGACACCATCCGGGCCGAAATAGACGCCAAGAACGTGCTTGCCGGCAGGCAGCATGGAGACGACGACGCCGGCGTCTTTCAGGGCATCGGCCATGGAGGACGCGGCGCGCGCGCCCTTGGCAGCGACGGCTTTGACGGCCTCGGTGTTCAGGTCAAACGCCGCGACGGTGTGGCCGGCCCTCACGAGGTTGGCGCACATGCCGCCGCCCATGTTGCCGAGGCCGATGAAGGCGATATTCATTTGCTACTCCCTGATTCAAGGCAAACGGCGGCGCAGACACCTGCGAAGTCAGGCATCCAGTCTTTGTTCGGATGAATGCGCCGGCCAGGCTGGACCCCTGCCTTCGCAGGGGTCTGCGGCGAAGGAGCCAAGGGGGGCTTCACTTCACTTGTCCTCGAATCTGGCGGGGCGTTTCTCGCTGAAGGCGGACATGCCTTCCTTCTGGTCGGCAGTGCCGAACAGGCCCTGGAACAGGCGGCGTTCGAACCTGACGCCTTCCGTGGTCGGAAGTTCCAGTGCGCGGCCAACCATTTCCTTGGCGGCCATCAGGGAGGGCACCGAGAAGGCGGCGATTTCGCTCGCTGCGGCGAGCGCGACTTCCATCAGCGTATCGTGCGGCACGACGCGGGAGACAAGACCGATGCGGTCGGCTTCGGCGGCGTCGATCATCCGGCCGGTCAGGACGAGGTCCATAGCTTTTGCCTTGCCGACAGCTTTCGTCAGGCGGATGGAGCCGCCCATGCCGGGCGTGACGCCGAGCTTGATTTCCGGCTGGCCGAACTTCGCCTTGTCGGAGGCGATGATCAGGTCACACATCATGGCCAGTTCGCAGCCGCCGCCGAGGGCAAAACCGTTGACCGCCGCGATCACGGGCTTGCGACTGGCGGCGAACCGGTCCCATCCGGCGAAATAGTCCTCGACATACATGTCGGAGAAAGACTGCGGCTGCATCTCCCTGATGTCGGCGCCCGCCGCGAAGGCCCGGCCCGCACCCGTCAGCACACTGACGGCAATATCCCTGTTGCGGTCGATAGCGGCGAAGCAATCAGCGACTTCTCGCATGATCCCGGCATTCAGCGCATTCAGACTGTCCGGCCGGTTCAGCGTGACGATGGCCACGCGGGCTTTCTGTTCGAAGGTGATCGTCTTGTAGTCAGTCATCAGGAAAGGCTGTCCTTGTTATTTAACTTCAATCAAACGGGGGGCGGCCCCGGCGGTGGCGGGAAGTCGAGGCCGCTGGTTGCGGCGAACGGCGTGCCGGCAACGACGGCGTCATAGACGGCTTCGCCAACCGGTGAGAACCCGGCCAGGCGGGCGACCACGATCACCGCGAGCAGAACACCGATGCCCCAGAACCAGGCGGGATGCGGCCGGCCATGGGCGCGCCAGTCGTAGATGATACCGGCAAGCGGAAAGACGAGCGCGACAAGCCCGGCGATTTCGAAGGCGTAGGGCGGCAGGATCGGCATGGGCAGGAGCCGGCCAAATCCAGGGCCCATCAGGAGCACGAACGAGCTGACTTGCAGACGGGCGTGCCAGTCCGGGCGATGACGCATGGTCACGGCGGCGGCCAGGAGGCCCACTGCAGCAAATAGCGACAGCGGATTGGCGACAATGAAGTGCTGGGGCTGGAAGAAGAAGGGCGTGCGCCCTGTCTGCACGGCCGCAATGGTGATCCATGTGCCGAACACGAGCAGGCCGAGCGCCCAGATGGCGGCCAGTTTTCCGACCTGCTGGTGCAGTCGCATACTGCCTGCCCCCGCAAGCCAGGCCTGCGTCAGCACGATACCGACCCAGCCCATGAACACCGCGGCATGGGCATGGACGATCAGCGGCGCATTGAAGCTCGACCGGCCCATCGCGAGCTGGACGATAAAGCCTGTGACCAGAATGAAGGCCATGACCGTGATGAGGTTGCGCAAGAATGGCCGGTCACCTGTTGAAGGTGCACCTGTGGTAGCGTCAGTCATGAAATCCTCCCCGATTTCGATAGTTGACCGCCAAGCCAGTATCGCAGGCGCCGGAGCGGGACAAGCCGGACGGCGCCCCTCCCTACCCCATCGTCGGGATGACAAAGGCCTGATCGCCAACGTCGCCGTCCGGCCAGCGCTGGGTGACGGTCTTGATCTTGGTCCAGAACCTGATGCCTTCCGGGCCGTGCTGGTTGGTGTCGCCGAAAGCGGAGCGTTTCCAGCCACCGAACGTGTGGTAGGCGACTGGCACCGGGATCGGCACGTTGATGCCGACCATGCCGACATTCACCTGGGCTGCAAATTCGCGCGCGGCGCGCCCGTTGGAGGTGAAGATGGCGCAGCCGTTCCCGTACTGATGGTTGGTCGCGAGGGCTGCGGCTTCCTCGAGGGACCCGGCGCGCACGACCTGTAGCACGGGGCCGAAGATTTCTTCCTGATAGGAACGCATCCCCGGCTTCACATCATCGAACAGCGAGGGGCCAACGAAGAAGCCCTTCTCATGGCCTTGCAGCGTGTGGCCGCGACCATCAAGCACGAGCTTGGCGCCTTCGTCGATACCCATCTGGATATAGCTTTCGATCTTCGCCTTGTGCACTGCCGAGACTACGGTACCGTAATGCGCATCCTTGTCAGTCGAGATGCCGATCTTCAGCTTCTGCGCCTCGGCGGTCATGCGCTCGACGAACTCATCGGCGGTTTTCCTGCCGACCGGCACAGCCACCGGGAGCGCCATGCAGCGTTCACCGGCCGAGCCATAGGCTGCGCCGACGATATCCTTGACCGCCTGGTCCATGTCGGCGTCCGGCATGATGATACCGTGGTTCTTGGCGCCGCCCATCGCCTGCACGCGTTTGCCGTTCGCAGCGCCGGTCGCATAGACATATTGTGCGATGTCGGATGATCCGACGAAGCTGACGGCCTTGATGTCCGGGTGGTGAAGGATCGCATCGACGGCCACCTTGTCGCCGTTGACGACGTTCAGCACGCCGGGCGGCACACCCGCTTCAAGCATCAGCTCGGCGAGGCGCATCGGGACGGAAGGATCTTTCTCCGAGGGCTTCAGGATGAACGTGTTGCCGCACGCGATGGCGACAGCGGCCATCCAGCACGGGATCATGGCGGGGAAATTGAACGGCGTGATGCCGGCGCAGACGCCGAGTGCCTGACGCATGGAGAAGACATCAATGCCGGGGCCGGCGCCTTCGGTGTATTCGCCCTTCAGCAAGTGCGGCACGCCGCAGGCGAACTCGACCACATCGAGGCCGCGCTGGATATCGCCCTTTGAGTCCGCGATGACTTTGCCGTGCTCGGAGGAGAGCATGTGCGCCAGCTCGTCTATGTTCGCCTCGACGAGGCGCTTGAACTCGAACATCACGCGGGCGCGGCGCTGCGGGTTGGTGGCCGACCAGGCCGGGAAAGCAGCGAGCGCCGCTGCAACCGCTGCATCCAGTTCAGCCGCGGCGGACAGCGCGACGCGGGCCTGAACCTCGCCGGTGTTCGGATTATAGATGTCGCCAAACCGGCCGGACTGGCCTTTGACGGCTTTGCCGCCAATGAAATGGTGCACCTCGCGCATGGCGTATCTCCTCATGTTTGCGGGCCTTATAGGCGCACCGCTGGCCGAGATACATGGCGAATTTTGTCAGACTTCCCCTGCAGCAGTCCGCTTTGTCATAATAGCGCTTGCTTGCCTTGGCGTTATGTCCCGGATCAAGGGATTGAGACGGCGAACGGAACGCGCGAAAATGCGGCCGCGGGCAGGCCGTCAGGGAGGAATATACCGGCGGTTTCCCAAGCCGGGACAAAGCGATGGACGGCGATACGCAACTCCTGACCGAAAACCCGCTGACAGCGCAGCAACGCGCCGCCGCACTCCTCAGATCGCCCCGCGTCCGGCGGCAGGCCGCCTTCGCGGCCACTCTGGTTCTCATCCTGCTCGCCGGCATGTTCGTGATCGACCGGGGCGCCTACGTCTCCACAGCCGACGCGCGGATTGCCGCGGACATGATTGCGGTGTCCACCGACATTTCCGGCCGGATCACCAGCGTTACCGTGAGCGAGGGCGACCGCGTGTCCGTTGGAGACCCGATCTACACGATCGATGACCGCGAGGCCGCCTATACGCTGGCGCAGTTCCAGGCGGAAGCGAATCGCCTGCGTGCAGAGATAGCGCGCGAAGAAGCCCGGGCTGGCTTTGCAACCTCAAAGGCCGGAAGCCAGGTCGCGGCACGCCAGGCCGGCACGCGGTCGGCCTCGGCTTCGGTCGAGGCGGCGCGGTCGAACCTCGAAACCGCACAGCAGGAACATGAGCGCACGAAGAACCTGTTCGAACAGGGCCGGATTCCGAAGAGCACCTATGACCAGGCGAAGAATGCCCTCGATACCGCAGCGCAGGCCCTGCTGCGGGCGCAGGCAGAACGCGAGACTGCCGCCGCCGATCAGCGGACAGCCAGCATCACGGGCCAGGAAGTGCGTCTCATCGATTATGACTTGTCCGTGCTGCAGGCGGAGCTGGAGCGCGCCGAGGCGCAGGTGGATGCACAGAAGGTCGTGCTGGAGCAGCATACGATCCGTGCCCCGATCGAGGGCGTGATCGACGAGCTGTTCTACGATTCCGGGGAACATTCGCTGCGCGGGTTCCGGATGGCGCTGATGCATGATCCGGATGCTGTCTGGGTTTCGGCGCACATCAAGGAAACTGATATCCGGAACGTTGCGCCGGGCGCGCAGGTCCGGGTGAAGGCGGACAGTCATCCGTCTGCGCGCCTCAGGGGCCGGGTGTCCCGCATCCGGGAAGCAACGCTGTCTGAGGCGGCGATGATGACTAACCCGAATGCGAACGGGGTTTTCACCAAGATCACCCAGCGCATCAAGATCAGCATAGATCTGGAGCCTTCAGACGTTCATTTACGCACCGGGACCATGGTGACGGTGCGCATCCGGAAATCCGAACCGGATGCATCTGCGGCGCCGGCGTCGCCTTGACCGGAGCGACCAGCCTGCCCTTGCCCGCAGGCGCCGGCGCGCATGGTCAGCCCGCGGACATTCCAGGCACGGCTGGCGAGGCCATCCGCGACCGGTTTGCCCAGTTCGGCCCGCGCTATCGCTGGCTGCTGCTGCTTACGATGCTCATCGGATCGATGGCGACCATGCTGGCGGCAACGACGATCAACGTCGCCCTGCCCGCGATCATCGGTGCATTTGGGCTCGGCCAGGATCAGGCGCAGTGGATGTCTACCGCATTCCTCGCGTCCTCAACCCTCGCGATGCTGGCGAATGCCTGGGCGATGGCGACCTATGGTCCGCGTGCGACTTACGTCTTCGGCATGGCAACATTTATCTTCGGCTCACTGCTGGGCGCGGTCAGCGGCACGCTGGAACTGCTGATCCTGTCGCGGGCCCTGCAGGGCGTATCGGCAGGCTTGCTTCAGCCGATGTCGATGTTCCTGATCTTCCAGACATTCCCGGACCGATCGCGCGGCACGGCGATGGGCCTGTTCTCGATCGGGGTCGTGCTGGCGCCCGCCTTTGGTCCGGCGCTGGGCGGCGTCGCGGTCGACCTCGCGAGCTGGCGGCTGGTGTTTGTGGCCACCCTGCCGCTGGCAATTGTCGCCCTCTGCACGGCGCCGTTCCTGATGCCGAAAGGCGACCGGCACAGCCAGCAGAAAGGGCCGCCACTGGACTGGCAGGGGCTGTGCCTGCTTGCTGTGGCGGTGGTCGGCCTGCTGTCGGCCTTTGCGGGCGCAAACCGGGACGGATGGGATTCCGACACGACCTATATCAAGATCAGTGTCGCCGTCGCGGCGGCCATTGCCTTCTTCTTCTGGGAGCACCGGCATCCCTTCCCGGCCCTGAACCCTGCAATCTTCATGTACCGGCAGTTCTGGTCGGCGAGTATCATCATCGTCGCGACGGGCACGGCGATCTACGGATCGACCTACCTGATCCCGCTGTTCGTGCAGCTGGTCCAAGGATACTCGCCAACCGCCGCAGGCGTGATGATGATCCCGGCGGGGCTCATGATGGTGGCGTTCTTCCCGATCGCCGGCCGGCTGACGGACAGGGTGGATCCGCGCTGGCTGCTGTCCTTCGGCATTCTCTGCTTCGCGGTTTCGGGCTTCCTGCTTTCAGGGGTCACGGTGCTGACGCCTTACTGGCTGCTCGTCAGCTGGATCATGTTGAGCCGCGTCGGCATCGCCTTCTGCATGCCGCCGGCCAACACCACCGCCGTGCGCGCGGTGCCGCAACATCTGCTCGCCTCCGCAACCGGCGGCGTCTCCTTCCTGATGCAGGTGGGCGGCGCCTTCGGCGTGAACCTGCTCGCCGTTCTGCTTCAACGCCGGACGATCTTCCATGGCGAGCATCTGGCTGCAGAGATGAACGAATCGAATGCCGAGTTCCTGTTCGAACACGTCCAGCAGGCGCAGGCGCTCGAAGCCGCGGGGATGCCGACCGTGAGCGCATTCACGCAGGCGTTTCAGGAGATCGGCCACCAGATCGCCGCACAGGCCACCGTGCTGGCCTTCCGGGACTGTTTCTATGTGATCGCTCTGTGGTTCGTCATCATCCTGTTCACTGTGGCACTGATGCCGAAGCCAAAGCTGCAGATGGCCGCACACTGAAACACAGAGGCGCCAGTCTTCAAGCGAGACAGGTTTCGACCGCGCGGGCGGCGGAGCGCAGGACACGCCGGGCGTCGAGGCCGGGAACTTCCAGCAGCATTTCGATAGCCGCGTAGCTAAGCTCTACAGCGAGACGCGCGCGGGCGTAAGCATCGGCCCTGGCGCGGCCCGTTGAGCCCGATTGTGCGGCGATGAGACGAGCCACATGGGCATGGGACTCCAGCCGGATAGGCGAAAGCTCCGGAAGCGCTCGCAGCGACGAGATGATGGCACGCCCACCCTGGAAGTTGCGCGTTACGGTGAGCGTGTCGATCAGCACACGCTCCAGCGTTTCAGTATCGAGCGGGCGCGGGCGGCTGACAGCCTCAAAGCGCCGCTCGACGATCTGGTTTTGCGCAGTCATCAGGCGCCGGCCGAGTACGGCGAGCAGGTCGTGCTTGTTGCGGAAGTATCGATAGAAGGAGGGCGGCGTAGCGCCGGCCTCGGCGGCCACGGCGTTTGAATTGACCGCTTCGAGGCCGCCCCGTTCGAGGATAACCTGCGCGCCAGCAATCAATCGCTCATACGTCACTTGCGCCCGCGCCTGGCGCGGCGCTGTGACCGGCGCGGTCAACACATCAGGTGCGCGTCGGGGCACATCAGTCTCCGGGGCCTGTCCAGATCCACATTGACCGTTTCTGAATATTAGTAAATGCTATTTTTTGGGAGGATGCCAGATGAAGATCACACGGCGAAGCATGCTGATGGGCGCGGCAGGCGTTGGCCTCGCCGCCGGGGCCGCTGGCGCGGTAGGGCTGAACTGGGGCGGGAAGTCGTTTGTCCGCGGCGGCTATTTGGAGGGCGCGCCTGCCGCGCCGCCGGGAGAAGCGAGCTGGATGAACTGGGCGGGGATTGAGCGCGCGACGCCGCAGCAAATTGCCTTTCCGGATTCACTGGAAGCCCTCGCAGACATAGTTCGCACATCTCCAGGCCGGGTGCGGCCGGTAGGCTCGGGTCACTCGTTCACAGGTCTCGCCACGACGGAAGACACGTTGCTGATGCTCAACGGGTTATCCGGGTTGATTGCCTATGACGCCGCTTCGGGTGAAGCCCGGTTCGGCGCGGGAACACCGCTGTTCCAGGTCAGCGAAGATCTTGCAGCTGTCGGACGCGCCTTCGACAACCAGCCGGACATCGATTCCCAGACGCTCGCCGGTGCATTTGCAACCGCGACGCACGGCACCGGCAATGACCTGCCGGCCCTGCATGACAATGTGACCGGTTTTCAGATGGTAACTGCGGACGGCAGCGTCCGGGATGTGACACGCGCTTCGGACCCCGACCTGTTCGAGGCCGGCAAGGTGTCCCTCGGCGCGCTCGGCGTGATGACGGCGTTCACGATGCGCAGCGTACCGGCCTACCGGTTGAAACGGACCGTTACAGTAGAAGACTCCAGGACCTTCCTTGGCCGGCTGGAACAGGCCGCCGCAGCACACCGAAATTTCGAATTCTACTACTTCCCGCATACCGGCCTCGTGGCGAGCATCGTCCATGACCAGACCGATGCGCCGCCTACGGAAGAGACGCCGGCCGATGATGACGCGTTCCTGCAAGGCCTGAAGGCGCTGCGCGACCAGCTGGGCTGGGCGCCCTGGGTGCGGCGGTGGATTGCCCGATCGGAATTTCCGCGCGGCGTGATCGAAGAGCGCGTGAACGAGTCGCGCGTGCTGCTGTCCACCGTCCGGCCAACGCGGTTCATCGAAATGGAGTATCACCTGCCCCGCGAACGGGGACCAGAGATGGTAGAGCGTGTGATGCGCAAGCTGGACCAGCGGGGCGATCTCTACTTCCCCATGGAGTATCGCCATATCGCGCCGGATACGGCCTGGCTCAGCCCCTTCAACGCGGGCCCGCGCGCCTCGATTGCGATCCATGCGGCGGCAGACGAGCATTACGATTACTTCTTCACCGACTTCGAGCCGATGTACCGCGAAGCCGGAGGGCGCCCGCATTGGGGCAAGCTGCATTCACTCGGACGCGCGCAATTGACTGAGCTCTATCCTGAATTCGAACGTTTCCTGGCGCTCCGGGCAGAACTCGACCCTGCAGGCAAGTTCCTCAACGCGCATCTGGCCAAACTGTTCGGAGTGGACTTTGATGCTTGAGCTATCGCGCCGAAACCTGATGATCGGCGGCGCAGGCCTTTTGGGAGCGGGACTACTTATGAGCAAGCCAGGCGACGAGAGCGGGCCGCGTGATCCCTATTTCCTGGAGCTGCAGGCGGCCCTGATGGAGGCGGGCATCGCGTCGCCCACGCTCATTGTCGACAAGGCGCGCCTGAACGCGAACATTGATACGCTGATAGGGCACCTCCCCGCCGGCATGGCCTACCGGATCGTGGCCAAGTCGCTGCCTTCGCTGGACCTGATCGCCCATATCCGGAAGCGCTCCGGATCCGGCCGGCTGATGACCTTCAACCAGCCGATGCTGACTGCGCTGAGCAGGGCCATGCCGGAGGCAGACCAGCTGCTGGGCAAACCCCTGCCGGTTGCGGCCGCGCGCAATTATTTCAGTTCCCTTGCTGCAGGCGAAGCCCCGGCAGCGGCCCGTGTGCAATGGCTGGTCGATACGCCGGAACGGCTTCGTCAGTACCAGGAGCTTGCCGCAGCAACCGGCCAGACGCTTCGCATCAACCTCGAACTGGATGTTGGCCTGCACCGCGGCGGCCTCGAAGCCGGCGATACGTTGAAGTCGATGCTGGAAACCCTGCGAGATGCGCCGGAATTCAGCTTTGCCGGATTCGTGGGATATGAACCTCATCTGGCAGCCCTTCCTGAGGCGCTGGGCTGGCGTGACCGCGCCAGATCCGGCGCCTGGCGGCGCTATGGTGAAGCGCTGATGCAGGCAGCGGAAGTATCTGGCGCCGATGCTGTATCGAACCTTGTCCGGAATGCAGCGGGCAGCCCGACCTACCGCTATTATCAGGATACGGAGGTCGCAAATGAAATCTCGGCGGGATCCTGCCTCGTCAAGCCGACCCATTTCGACACGCCGTTGCTGGAGCCGCATTTGCCGGCGAGCTTCATCGCCGCACCTGTCATCAAATCGCTGGCCCATACACGTCTTCCCGGACTGGAATTTGCCGCTGAGGGTCAGCGCGCCTGGGATCCGAACACATCGCGCACAGTCTTCATCCATGGCGGCAACTGGCTTGCCGATCCGGTCGACCCGCCCGGTCTGTCCTATAACAAGACGTTCGGGCGCTCCTCGAACCAGGAAATGCTGACCGGCGGACACAACCTGGCCATTGCGCCCGACGAGTTCGTTTTCCTGCGCCCGCACCAGAGCGAAGCGGTCTTCCTGCAATTCGGTGACATCGCCGTATTCGAAGATGGCCGGATCACCGAACGGTGGCCTGTGTTTGAAGCCTCTGCCTGAAGCACGGTCCACGTAGTTTAACGGATTGCCCGCTGCCCGCGCGCGCGC
>NZ_JBBEBT010000257.1:0-16676 GCF_040882205.1 Hyphomonas sp. | reverse complement strand
CTCTTAGGTTTGGTTGCGCCCGACACCGGCGAGCGGGCGCCCGGTGCAAGAATACCGATTAGCAAACGCGATGTTCGCATGACTATTGTCCTTGTCCGAATGAGATGCCTAGCCGGCCCGCAAGCCAGATCGCCGAAATGTAAAGACAGATCGTGATGACACTGGCGACGGTCAGCGACACCCAGAAGTTCACGCCTCTCTCCATAAGTGCAGGCAGGACGAGGAAGAAAGGCAGGCTGGGCACCACATACCAGAGCGTTGCACGGGCGTGGCTTGCGACATGGGCGACATCCCCGCCCGAGTCTCTCCAGAGCCAGATGATGGCCATCAGGGAGATCAGGGGCAGGGAAGCAACCAGCCCTCCAAAGCCAGGAAACCGCCGCGCAACGTCTGAGATGATCGCAATGAGTGCGCCAGACAGGGCTGCCTTCAGGATGAAATAGGCCATCGCTTCGCTCCGCCGGGACAGGCTCAGGCGAGCCGGAAGGTTGTTGGGGCCGCCTGTTGACTTCTGCTGTGAACTGACCCGGGGTTTCTATCGAGAAGTGACCCGCATTGTGACTATCTTTCGGGTTTCACTTCCGGGTCAAGATGATGTTTCTCCTTTTTTGATTTCCGCTTCTGCGCCAAGCCGTTCTTGAGCAAGTTAAACGACAAATGCGGCTATGGGCCTTTGAGGCCAGACTGTCAGTCCGACCAGCTTTAACTCAAAAGCGCGCCGGCGGGACCAATGCGCGGTGGTTCAAGCGACGTTCAGCAGTTCAGGCGTCCGGTTCCATGCCGGCGTAGTGTTGGCACAGTGTTTCGATAAGGTCCCGCGCAATGCCGGCCAGGGCACGGTAACGGATGGTCTGGCCTTCGCGGCGGCTGTCCACCAGACCGGCCGCGCGCAGTTTCGAGAGGTGCTGAGAAACCGTCGATTGGGATTGCCCCGTCAGCGCAGCGAGCTGGTTGACAGACAACTCACCGGCGCTGAGGGCGCACAGGATCATAAGGCGCGTCTCGCTCGCCATGGCTTTCAGCGTGGCCGCGGCCTCGGCGGTGCGGCTGGACACAATCTCAAGTGCGCCAACTGTCTTATGCTTAGGCGGCATCAGGAAGCACATCTCCTGTATCGGGTGTTGGGTTGATGGGTAACCAGTCCGGGCCTCGCAGGGCAGTATAGATTGCTGGAATTACCAGCACCGTGAGCGCCGTGGACGAGGCAAGGCCGAACAGAAGCGAGATCGCCAGTCCCTGGAAGATGGGATCCGTCAGGATAACAGCGGCCCCTATCATGGCGGCGAGCGCTGTCAGCACGATCGGCTTGAACCGGATGGCGCCGGCGTCGAGCAGGACCTCCCGCAACGGTGTTCGGGCATCTGTCCGGTGGCGGATGAAATCAACCAGCAGGATAGAGTTGCGCACAATGATGCCCGCAAGCGCGATGAAGCCGATCATCGACGTGGCGGTGAAAGCCGCGCCGAAGAGCCAATGTCCGGTCATGATGCCGATCAGCGTCAGGGGTACCGGTGTCAGGATGATAAGCGGTACGCGGAAGGTGCCGAACTGGGCGACCACGAGCATGTAGATTCCGATCAAGGCGACGCCGAAAGCGATTCCCATGTCGCGGAAGGTGACATAGGTCACCTCCCATTCGCCGTCCCAGAGCAGGCTGGTGCGGGTTTCATCCGCCGGCTGACCATAAAGGCTGACAAGAGGCATATCGAGACCGTCGGCGGCCCAGTCATAAGCCTTGATGCGCGCTTCAACCTCGAACATACCATAAACCGGAGCTTCAAAGCGCCCTGCCAGCTCGCCGAAGACCATGTCTGTAAAGTGCCCGTCCCGGCGGAAGATGGTGAGCGATCCGGCCTCTTCGTGCAGGTCTACCAGTTCACCAAGTTCGGCGGGATCGGCATCGGTTCCGGCGAGCCGGCGCGGCACCGGTGTCGCCGCCATCTGCTGCGACCAGCTGCGCTCCGAGCGCGGAAGATAGACGCGGATATTGAGGGGATCGCGGCCTTCTCCGCGCGGCGAGACGCCCGCGGTCTCGCCATGAAAGGCCAGCCGTATCGTATCGAGGATGTCCGACTGCAGAACGCCGGCATCGGCGGCGCTTGGCTCATCAATCCCGAAGGTCAGCCGCGGCGCCGTCTCACCAATCGAATTGTCCACGTCGACGATGAAATCGGTCTCGACGAAGAACCGCTCGATGATCGCCGCCGTCTTGCGCCGCGCCTCGGGCGACGGTCCATAGATCTCGGCCATCAGTGTAGAGATCACCGGAGGACCGGGAGGAACCTCGACGACTTTCACGCGCGTACCGTCCGGCAGCGGAACACCCGAGATGCGCGCGCGCAGGTCGAGCGCAATCTCATGGCTCGCGCGGCTGCGTTCTTCCTTTTCGGTGAGGTTTACCTGAAGGTCACCCAGCTCGGGGCTCGCACGCAGGAAATAGTGGCGTACCAGGCCGTTGAAATTGAACGGCGCTGCGGTGCCGGCATAGGCCTGGATGGTTTTCACCTCATCAACCGGCGCGATCGCGTCTGCCAGCGCCAGAAGGGCGCGCTCTGTGTCCTCCAGCGCCGCGCCTTCGGGCAGGTCGACAATCACCTGGACTTCAGATTTGTTATCGAACGGCAAGAGCTTCACCGGCACAGCCCGGGTGACGAAGAACAGGAGCGACAACAGCGTCGCTGCGCCCACCGCAAGAAGGAAAATCCAGGCATTCCTCTTCGAGGCGACGACCGGCGCGGCAACCCGCCGGTAGAAGCCGCTGAGGCGCGTTTCACTGCCGGGTGCGTGCCCGCCTTCAGTCGCCGGCGCGCGGCCGGCAATCTTCATCATCAGCCAGGGCGCAATGCCGACGGCGACAAAGAAGGAGAACACCATCGCCGCCGACGCGTTTGCCGGAATGGGCGCCATGTAGGGCCCCATAAGGCCGGACACGAACATCATCGGCAGCAGAGCCGCGATCACCGTCAGCGTCGCGATCACTGTCGGGTTGCCGACTTCCGAGACCGCATCGATGGCTGCCTCCGCCCGGCCGCGACCGTCCTTCATCGCCCAGTGGCGGGCAATATTCTCGATGATGACGATGGCATCGTCGACCAGGATTCCGATCGCGAAGATCAGCGCGAACAGGCTCACGCGGTTGATCGTGTAGCCCATCATCATTGATGCAAAGAGCGTCAGCAGAATGGTCGTCGGGATGACGATCAGCGTCACCAGCGCCTCGCGCCATCCGATGCTGAAGGCGATCAGCACAACGATCGAGACGGTTGCAAGACCCAGATGGAACAGCAGCTCGTTGGCCTTGTGGTTGGCCGTGGCCCCGTAATCGCGTGTCACTTCCACGTCCACGCCCTCAGGGATCAGCGGGCCTTTCAGCGAGCCTAGCCGCTCCAGAACCGCGCCGGCGACCACGACGGCATTCGCACCGGGGCGCTTGGCGATCGTCACGGTGACTGCCGGTCTGGCGCTGAAGTTTCCGGCGCCATCGGCCTGCAGTGTCCAGACACGGGAGTCCGTCTCGGCGCCGGTCACGCGGACATTCGCGACATCGCTGAGATAAACGACGCGTCCGCCCGCGCCCCGGATCTGGAGACGTTCGAGTTCGTGCACGGCATTCACGCGGTCACCCGCCTGCACGATCAGCGACTGGCCGTCCTGATGAGCGCGGCCCGAGGGCATCGCGGCGGCGGCGGCTGTCACGCTCTGTACCAGGGTCTGAAGGGAAACCCCTTGCGCCGAAAGCGCCTGCACATCAGGCTCGACCCGCAGCTCGAGAGGGCGTCCGCCGATCACGTCGGTAAGGCCCACGTCCTGCACTTTGGTCAGTTCGCTGCGCAGCTCGTCGGCGATCATCCGCAGGGCCGTATCGTTCCAGACATTGCCGGTGGAGGTGTCCGGTGACAGCGTCAACGTGACGATCGGCACATCGTTGATTCCGCGTCCCACCACCAGCGGCATCGGCACATCGTAGGGAATGGTGTCAAGGTTGGCGCGGATTTTCTCGTGGACACGGAGGATCGCATTGTCGGCGTCGGTGCCCACGGTAAACCGGGCGGTCACCAGCGCGCCGTCATCGCGGGTCTGCGAGTAGACATGCTCCACATCCGGGATCGCCATCAGGATGCTTTCGAGCGGCTTGGTGACTTGCTCGACCGCATCGGCTGCTCTCAACCCCGGCGCCGACACCATAATGTCGACCATTGGCACGGAAATCTGCGGTTCTTCCTCTCGCGGAATCGAGAGGAGCGCGATCAGGCCGACGGCGAGCGCCGCAAGCAGAAAGAGGGGCGTCAGGGGTGAGCGTATGGTCGCGCGCGTGATCCCGCCGGAGAGGTCGGTCTTCATGGCCGTTGTTGCGGCTTTTCGATCCGGTCGCCAGGCCTGAGGCCGGACAGGATCTCATATTGTCCCGCGGTGTCCACCAGCGGCGCAGCGAGCGCGACTGGTGCATCAATGAAGCGCTCACCCACCTGCACACGGACGAAATCGACGCCGAAACGGGTGGACACATAATCCTTGGGAATCCGGATCGCACGGCGCTCGCCCACTGGCGCGAGTACATCGACCCGCTCGCCGAAGAGGGCCGTGAGTCCGCCCTCGACCTTTGCGTCCGCGATCACCGAGCCCTGCTTGAGTTCGGGATAGATCCTGATGATTGTCGCGGTCCTTATGTCGTCGGAGCGCGAGGGCAGCCGCAGCGAGATGGCTTCGCCTTCGGCAAGGGTTGCCGCGTGGCGTTCGGGCAGCGCGAGACGAACAACACCGTTCACCGTTGCAAAGCTCGCCAGCACATCGCCCGGCGAAACAACCGAACCGCGCACAATATTGACGTCCGTCACATGCGCCTCGGCCGGCGCCAGAATGCGTCCTTCCGCTTCCCGGGCAGACAGCGCGCGGCGTTCGGCCTCAACCGAGGCGAGACTGCGCTTCAGCACGTCGAACGAGGTCTTTTCCGCATCCAGACGCGCGCGGGGATAGAAGCCCTGCGCGAGCAGTCCCTCGTTGCGGGCGATGTCACTTTCTGCCTGCTTAACCTGCGACTTCAGCCCTTCGATGTTGGAGCTCAGCGCGGCGAGTTGCGGCGGGATTGTGCTGTCGGTGACAACGGCGACGAGTTCGCCGGCCTTGACGATCTGGCCTTCGACGAGGTTCAGACGGGTCACCACACCCTGCAGCCGGGACCGCGCGGTCGCCGTGTCACCGGCCTCGATTCGCGCGATCACGGGCCGGTAGTCGATCACGACAGAGTTTTCGACCGTGATGGTTTGGGCTGCACCGGGAAGCGCAACCAGCAAGGCTGCAGCCGATAGCCAGACCGCCAGGGCGCTCCGAAAGGAGGCCGCCAGTCTCGGAGACCGGCGCGGTGAAGTTCGGGGGGGAGGCGGAGCCTTGGGCTGCGAGTGTAGATTTTCCATAGCCCGCTCCAGTCTATCGAGGCGTCTTTCGCCGCCGGACAAATCGAAACAGTTCACCCCTCCGGGCAATGCGTATGTCTACGTATATTATGAAATGATAAAATACGTTAGGCCCTGATCCTCCACGTGGAGGATCTGACATGGCGAAGATCGTTGTACTGGGTGCCGGTTTGGGAGGCGTCATTGCCGCCTTTGAAATCCGCAAGTCCGTGCGGCCCGAAGACGACGTGACCGTGATCAACGAAAACGCATTCTATCAGTTCGTGCCATCGAACCCCTGGGTGCTGGTGGGCTGGCGGGACCGGGAAGACATCATTGTCGATCTCATCAAGCCGATGAAGAAGCGGCACATCGAACTTGTCGTCGGAAAAGCGGAACGCGTCGAGCCAGACCAGAAGCGCGTCCGGCTCACTGATGGCCGGGAGATCGGATACGACTATCTCGTCATCGCGACCGGACCCGAACTCGCATTCAACGAGATCGAGGGTCTCGGTCCGAAAGGCTTTACCCAATCGGTCTGTCACATTGACCATGCCGTGCAGGCTCACACGGCCTTCGAAGCCTTCTGCCAGGACCCGGGCCCGGTGATCGTCGGCGCGGTGCAGGGCGCGTCCTGCTTCGGCCCGGCCTATGAAACGCTGATGATCATCGAGACCGAGCTGCGCCGTCGCAGGATCCGCGACCGTGTGCCTATGACCTACGTCACGTCCGAGCCCTATATCGGTCATCTGGGACTGGACGGCGTCGGCGATACCAAGAGCCTGCTCGAAAGCGAACTGCGTGAGCGCCACATCAAGTGGATCACCAATGCGCGCGTCATCCGGGCCGCGCCCGGCATGATGACCGTCGAAGAGCTGGCGGAGGATGGCAGCGTCAAACAGCTTCACGAACTGCCGATGAAGTTCTCGATGATGCTGCCGGCATTTCGCGGCGTGGACGCCGTGCGCGATATCGAAGGCCTGTCCAATCCGCGGGGGTTTATCCTGACGGACAAGCATCAGCGCAATCCGAAGTTCCCGGAGATCTTCGGCATCGGCGTTTGCATCGCCATTCCGCCGATCGGAAAAACACCCGTGCCCGTCGGCGTGCCGAAGACCGGCTTCATGATCGAATCCATGGTCACCGCGACAGCCGAGAACCTCGGTCAGATCCTGCGGGGAGAGGCGCCATCACACGAAGCGACCTGGAATGCGATCTGCCTGGCAGACTTTGGTGACAAGGGTGTCGCCTTCGTGGCCCAGCCGCAGATTCCGCCGCGCAATGTCAATTGGTCCGGGTCTGGAGGATGGGTGCACACTGCGAAGGTCGGGTTCGAGAAATACTTTATCGGCAAGGTGAAGGCCGGAAAATCTGAAACCTTCTACGAAAATGCTGTGCTCGGTCTGATCAAGACAAAGAAGATCAAAGCGCATTGAGGGGTGCATGAACTATGGCGGCTGAAGACAGAAAGCTTCTTTGCCTCGCTTGCGGCGCGGTCAACCGGGTGCCTGCGGACAAATCCATGGCGGCGGCCAGATGCGGCAGGTGCGCTCAGGGACTGGCGACGCCGGAACCGGCGGATGTCACATCCGAGCAACTCGCGGCCCTGCAGATGAAGGATACCGGCGCCTTTCTTCTGGATGTCTGGGCGCCGTGGTGCGGACCCTGCCGAATCATGGCCCCGCATTATGAGGCGGTTGCCTCGCGCTTCCAGAACGAGATACGTTGCTTCAAGCTCAACTCCGATCAGAATCAGCCCGCCGCCGCGCAACTTCAGATCCGGGGTGTGCCCACTCTGATCGGATGGAATGCGGGGCGACGCGTCGCAGTTCAAGCAGGCGCGCAAACAGCAGCGGCGCTGGAAGTCTGGATCCGGAAATCCTTCAACCTCGCCTCAACAATCAAATGATCCTATACGGAGCAACATCATGAATCTGGACCGCGCAGTTCTTGCCTTTGCAGGCATTATCGTTCTGGCCAGCCTGATACTTGGCTATTTCCTCTCGCCATTCTGGTTCCTTCTCACAGCATTCGCGGGCGTGAACATGCTGCAAGCCGCCTTCACAGGCATTTGTCCGGCGGCGATGGTCTTCAGGGCGGTTGGCGTCAAACCAGGAAACGCCTTCCGCTGAACATTTCTGATTGGCCGGAGTTCCGGGAGTGCACTTTGCCTCGTGCATGACTTGTTCGCCGCCATGTTCGCACTCGGCGTCGTGTAAAAATCAGTGCGCATCGGCGTCATGGAATGCTGTCGCGACCTGGCATCACTCCGCATCCTCGGTTTCCCGAAGACGGTAGCGTCCTGCATCCTTCGGTCGAGCCTTCGGGCATTCTTAAGATCTCCGTACCGGGCGCTGAAGCGCAAAGCGCGAAGGGTGTCATCGACTTTGAGCAAGCCCTGGCGAACCAGATGCCGGGCGACAGAACGCGGGTTATTGGGGCAGTCGCGATCACCGAACGGCGGGCAGGTGCCCGGCTCAGCCCTTTTATCGGGACCAGGAAAACCGGTCTGTGTTTCAGTTGGCAGACGGCAGGGCGAAGCTGACGCGCATCGAAATCGGCTACCGGAGGCCATGTCTGGCGGTCGTTGCTGGCGGTCTTTCCGCCGGTGACCGGGTCGGGCGATGTCATGAGGCGGTGCAGGCCTGTTCGTAAATCACACCGGGGCAACGGGTTTTGCGCGGGTCTCGCATCATATGAATGCGAGCGCTGCTGCTCCTGCAACTACGACCGCAAGGGACGAGGCAGAAAAATAAGCCCCGAACCGCAGGTTTCCAGAGATAAAGGCCAAGGTGGATTTGCTGACCATGTTAGCGGTTGCTGCAAGCAGGATCGCGCCTGTGGCAAGATCCGGGGAGGGCTCAGACAGCTTGGTAACGTTCAGGATTACCGCGTCCACATCTGCCAGGCCACTGAGCGCTGCGAGGGGCAGCAAGGCGGTTTCGCCGGCCCATCTGGAGGCAAGGGCGATGCAGATGTTCAGCCCTCCGATCATCAGGGCAAAGCTCGCGACCGATTGCATATCGAGCGGACTTTTGAGATGCGGCAGGAGTCGCTCTTCGCTCGCTCCGGCTCTCGGACGCAGAAGATAGAGGGCGCCGGCCGCGCCGACCGCAGCAGATGCGCCCAGAACCGGAAGGATCACGGCGATGAACTGCGGCGCAAGGAAGGTGACAAGCAGGATGATCCGTACCAGCATGACCAGGGTTGTCAGCGACGCGGCAGCGGCCGCATCAAGAGCCGTCAAGGACCCCCGGCGCACACGCCCGGCGAGTTCTGCAACGGTCAGTGTCGAGGACACTACCGAGCCTGCCAGCGCGCCAACTGCAAGTCCCGCCCTCTGACCGAGCAGGCGAACAGCAATGTACCCCGCAAAGGAGATCGTGGCGATCAGGATGGTCAGAAACCAGAGTTCGCGCAACCGGATCAGACCCCATGGGTCAACCGGTGTTGACGGCAGGACCGGCATGGCAATGAACGTCATGGCAAGGATCAGGAAGGCAGACCGGATTTCCGGCCATGTCAGGCCGCGCAGCCAGGCATGCAGGCTATTCTTGAAGGCCAGGATACAAGCCGCGGCCACGGCGGCCATGGCTGCTTCGTGCAGATATCCGAGGCCGGCAAGGCCGCCGAGTGCAAATGTCAGGAGGCCCGCGACCGTGCTGGTAACTGAAAACTCATTGTCCGCAGATGTGTCGCGCCACTGGAACATCCCGAACAGCAGCGAGAACGCGAGGGCGATCGCCGCAAAGGCGGCAGCGCCAAGGTCCGATCCCAGAATTGCGGCGCTGCCGCCGAGCAGCCCGGCGAGTGTGAATGTCCGCAGGCCTGCAGCCCGGGCGCCTGGCTGCTCGCTGCGCTGTTTCCAGCCGCGCTCGATCCCGATCAATGCACCTATGGCGAGGGCCGCTGTGAGCCGTTGAAGGAGTTCCGGGTCCACGTTGGCGCAGGTCTCCTTTCGCAAGGGCGATGCAGGTCACACGCCGGGCGCAACAGGGTTTACCCAGATGCCGGTCCTTGCGAGGGCAATGTGGTCAATGTGAAAGGAGGACCGGGAGCGGCGATTTCGAGATCAGGAAATGGCTGGGCCCCCCAAGGACGCGCTGGACCAGTTTGGGGTGCCTGTATCCGCCCATCACGATCATGTCGGCGTCGGCGCCCTGTGCGACGTCCACGAGACGTTCACCGACCGGCTTGCCGAGACTGTCGGCATTCTGAACCGTAATCCTGAGGCCGTGCCGGGCAAGATGGGTCGAGATATCGAGGCCGGGTGATGCTCCGTGCTGGGTCGGGCCGATCTGCGCATCCACTGTGACGACGCAGACTTCAGCTCCCGGCGACAGCATCGCGAGCGCGTCGTGAATGGCGCGCGAAGCTTCTCGGCTGGCATCCCAGGCCAGCAGTACCTTTTTTCCAAGCGGTGCAGGCTTCCACTTCTTTGGAAGCACGAGGACCGGCCGGCCCGCGCCGAAAAGCGCGCCTTCAATGATTTCGCCATGGTGATCACGGTCTGGCTTCGCAGGCATTCGCGCGACAACCAGATCCGAGTAGCGCGCAAAGACAGCGACTGTTCCTGCAAGCGCAGTATCAAAAGTCAGCGATTCCCGGATCTCCAGACTGCTCGCCTTCTTCTCAAGGTGCTGTTTAAGGCGGCTTCTGAAAGCGTGGATGTGTTCCCGGGCAGCTTCCATCTGGGCCTGGAACTCTACTTGACCGCCGAGCATCATTCCGTCGCTGAAAATCGGTGCGGGCTGCACGCCAATTGCGCAGCAGCTGAGGTGTGCTTCCCAAGTTTCGGCAAGGCTGGCTGCCTGGTCCATCAATCCGAAATCAGACTCGAGGGACGAAATGCAAATCGAAAGATCACGAAACCCCATGGTATTGCCTCTCTTGCGTTGAACCGGATTCTACAGCTGGAACATCTTCCGACTGATTTAGCGCTGCGCGCTCAAATAGAACGATAGGTACAGTTACGTATCCCGGCCCATCAGGTGGCTTTCATAAGGTGGTATCGTGATGGCGCGCCGATGAGGGTCTGGGCGGAGCGGATCACCTCAGGCTTTCGCCAATACGTCGCATGGGTCTGCATCGTTTGCCGGGAGTTCAGGGCGGGCTCGCCTGAGATCGCAAATGGTTTCTATTGTCTTTGAGGGGTTCAACCATGAGTGCGCAGACCAGGAACGGGTGTCCTGTGCGCCGTATTTCACCGGGTTCGGCCTGCTGCCCGCCAGGAGCGGCCAATGACGAAACGCCTTCGGAAAGGTTTGTAGTCAGATGATTCCTGCAAAAGGAGCGGTCTTTCAGGTGGAGGGCCTTACAAGTGAGGAAGCCCGTCACCGGCTTCAGGAACTTGGGCCCAATGAGCTTGATCCCGGGCGAAGCAGATCCGTTATTGCCATCATTTTTGAGACGCTGAAGGAACCAATGTTCCTTTTACTCATTGTGGCGGCCGTCATTTATGCCTTCATGGGGGACTTGGGCGAGGGCTTGTTCCTGCTTGGCGGTGCCGGCGCGGCGATCGGTCTGGTCATCTTCCAGGAAGCGCGCAGCGAGCAAGCTCTGAAGGCCCTTCGCCAGCTTGCGCAGCCGCAATCGCGCGTGTTGCGCGACGGCGCAGACTGCCGTGTGCCGGCGAGGGAGATCGTGCCGGGCGATATCGTACTGGCCGGTGAGGGAGAACGCCTTGCAGTCGACGGCCTGCTCGTTGCCGGGGACGTTTTGAGTGTCGACGAGTCTGTGCTGACGGGAGAGTCAGCGCCCGTTATGAAAACGCCTGCCCTTGATGCGTCTTTTGTTAACGACGGCGGCAATCCTGGCTCGGGCCCCGGGCATAATGTCTTTGCGGGCACACTCATCGTCCGGGGACAAGGGGTCATCCGGGTAACCCGGACGGGCCCGCAGTCCGCACTCGGACGTATCGGCAGCTCTCTCGCCAGAATCGAGCACGAATCCACGCCGCTCCAGCAGTCCACGGGCAGGCTGGTCGGGTATCTCGGTCTTGTCGCGCTCGCATTTTGCGGCGTGATCGCAGTCGCATACGGCCTGCTGCGCGATGACTGGTCGGGCGGCGCGCTCGCCGGCATCACTTTCGCCATCGCGCTGATACCGGAAGAGTTCCCGATGGTGCTTGCGATATTTCTCGCGCTGGGAGCCTGGCGCCTCGCCACGCATAAGGTACTCGTCCGTCGCAGCGCGGTGATCGAGACGCTGGGCGGCGCAACGGTGCTTTGCGCCGACAAGACGGGCACACTGACAGAAAACCGGATGCAGGTGGCCCGCCTGTGGACACCCGGAGGTGAACAGATTGTCAGTCCGGGTTCAGGCGTGTCCGCGCCCGTCAGCGACCTGCTGCGGATGGCCGCTCTCGCGTCGGCCGTCCGGCCGGTAGATCCCATGGACCTGGCAGTTCGTGCCTTGAGCGGTGAAGCGGCGTTGACTGAACAGGGCCTCGCCGCGCAACCCGAACGTGCATGGCCGCTGACCCCCAGCCTGCTCGCCGTCATCCAGCTCTGGCAGATGCCGGAAGGAGCACGCATCGCAGCGGCCAAGGGAGCGCCCGAAGCGATCTTCCGGCTCTGCCGCCTCTCACCGGATCAGACGGCGGACCTGGCGGGCATCGTTGAAGCCTATGCCGGCCTTGGCCTGCGCGTCCTGGGGGTTGCCAGCGCGCGCCCCCGGGACCCGGTTTTCGATGACCCCCTGACGGGAGACTTCCGGTTCTCAGGCCTGATCGGCTTCATTGATCCGCTGCGCGCAGAGGTGCCCCATGCCCTTCAGGAAGCCCGCTGCGCCGGCATCAAGGTCGTCATGATCACCGGAGACCATCCGGCAACGGCGATGGCGATTGCGGCTGCGGCGGGCATTGACACTGCAGCCGGATTTCTGGTCGGGTCCGAGATCGAACAGCTGCCCTTCGAAGTGCTCTGCGAGAAGTTGAAGTCGGTCCGTGTCTTTGCAAGGATTGCCCCCGAACAGAAGCTCAGGATCGTTCAGGCCCTCAGGCAGGATGGCGAAATCGTCGCCATGACAGGGGACGGGGTCAATGATGCGCCAGCCCTTGAGGCGGCACATATCGGCGTTGCGATGGGCCAGCGCGGGACAGATGTCGCCCGCGAAGCCGCAGACCTTGTCCTTCTGAATGACAGCTTCGCATCGATCGTGGGGGCTGTGCGCCTCGGACGGCGCATTTTCTCGAACCTGCGGCGCGCAGTCACTTACATTACCGCGATCCATGTTCCGATTGCTGGCCTTGCCCTTCTGCCGTTGCTGTTTGGTTTGCCGCCGCTCCTCTTTCCGATGCACATCGTGCTTCTGGAACTCGTGATTGATCCGACATGCGCGCTCGTGTTCGAAGCCGAGCCCAGCGACAGGAAAGCGATGCAGCGCCCGCCGAGACGCGCCGGGGAGCTCCTGTTCGGACGTCGCGAGCTCGTCCTGGCGCTCCTGCAGGGCGCAGGGATCCTCGTTGCGGTCTTCGGTCTCTACTGGGCGCTCCTGACAATTTCGGGGGAAGCTGAGCCGGTCGCGCGGGGCGCAGCGTTCATTGCACTGGTCGTCAGCAACCTGGTTCTCGCGCTGACCGATTCTGCGTCCTCCGGCCGGATCTTTGCCCGCCATCGGCGCGTGTACTGGGCAATTGTGGCTGCCGTCGCCCTGGTGCTTGCGCTTGTTTTCACAATCGATCCGATCAGCGCTATTTTCTCAGTCGGTCTTCCCGGGGCGGGCGAACTCGCCCTGGCGGTCGGTATGGGGCTGATTGGCGGCGGTTGGACCGCGCTGCGGTTTCTTGTGCCTCGCAGCATGCCCGGGCTTTCAGAAGGGACCTCCAAATGACGGCATTGAAGACCTGGGCGACGGGTTACGGCGTCATCCATCATTCTGACCAGACCCGGGAGCGCATCGGCGCGCTGTCCGCACGCCTCGTGGAGACAGGCGCCGCTTCGTCAGAGGACCTTGTCTATGACGCCCTGTCTGCTGCAGACCGCCTTGCAAGTGCCGCCATGTGGGTTGTTGTCCACATGACTTACGCCCGCCGTGTCGACTTATCCGGCGTCGCCCTGGCGGCCGCTGACTTCAAGTCTGCGCCGGAAGGCCATGCCGGCGGATCTCTGAACGTTGTGCCGGCTTATGTGGGGTATCTCGCAGCCAACCTCCTCACGGCAAAAACACGGGGCTGGATCCTCGGACAGGGTCATTGTGTTGCCGCAGTCGAAGCGGTCAATTGCCTGGTTGGCAATCTAACGGACCGGCAAGCTGGTCGATACGGTTTCAGCGAAGAGGGTATAAACCGTCTGTGTACAGACTTCTATGGCTACGAGATCGATGCGGATGGGTCCGCATCGGCGCCGCTCGGAAGTCATGTCAATGCCCATACCGCTGGCGGCGTGTCCGAAGGCGGCTATCTCGGATTTGCAGAAACCCAGTACGTCCACATGCCGGTTACCGGAGAGAGCCTTGTTGCAATTCTCAGCGACGGCGCCTTCGAGGAGCAGCGCGGCGGTGACTGGGCGGAACGCTGGTGGCGCGCGGAGGATTGCGGCCTGGTGGCGCCGGTCATGATCCTGAACGGGCGACGGATCGAACAGCGCACCGAAATCCGGCAGGATGGCGGGGCGGCGTGGTTGGCCCGGTACCTTGAGGTCAATGGCTTTGATCCGATCGAGATTGATGGCCGCGATCCGGCGGCATTTGCCTGGGCGGTTCTTGAGACTGAAAGACGACTTACCGAAGCGGCCAGATCTATCGAACAGGGAAGGGCAGTTTATCCGGTGCGCCTGCCTTTTGCTATCGCGACCACCGAGAAGGGTTTCGGTTTTCCAGGCGCCGGGACCAACCGCGCACATAATCTTCCGCTGGAGGGAAACCCGCATACCGATGAAACAGCGAGACACTCGTTCAATGCCGGCGCCCGAGCGCTTTTCGTACCCTTCAGCGACCTCTCGGCTGCACGCCAGACGTTCATGCAGCATACGGCGCAGCAGAGAGACAAAGAAGGCAGCAATACCTTCGCCACCCGAAATCCGGATCCGCCGGTTCTGCCCGCGCGCGGGCCTGCTCCGGCAAGCTCGGCCCTGGCGGCCATGGACCATTGGTTTGTATCGTTCGTCGAAGCCAATCCCAACCACCGTTTCCGTATCGGTAATCCCGACGAGCTGAAAAGCAATCAGATGGGAGAAACTCTGACCCGGCTGCGCCACCGGGTGAACGTTCCCGAAGAAGGGTCTGAAGAGTCCGTACACGGATCGGTAATAACCGCCCTGAATGAAGAAGCTGTGATAGGTGCGGCCCTGGGCAACAAGGCGGGCCTGAACCTTGCCGTTTCCTATGAAGCCTTTGCCGTCAAGATGCTTGGCGCGCTGCGCCAGGAGGTCATTTTTGCGCGCCAGCTGATGGAGGCGGGACGTCCGCCTCAATGGATTGGCGTGCCTCTGATCGTGACTTCTCATACATGGGAAAACGGCAAGAACCAGCAATCCCATCAGGATCCCACCATCGGTGAAGCGCTGCTGGGGGAGATGTCTGACGTTGCGCGCGTCATCTTTGCCGTCGATGCGGCAACGGGTGTCGAGGCGCTCCGCCAGATATACTCTGCACGCGGTGTAATCAGCTGTATCGTTGCCCCCAAGCGGGCGACCCCTGATGTGTGCACCGACGCCGAAGCCAGAACGGCCTTTGAGACCGGCGTTGCACCGATCGAGAATGACCCCGGGGCGTCACTCCAGCTTGTCGCCATCGGTGCCTACCAGCTCGTGGAGGCGCGGCGAGCGGCGGCCCGGCTGCGTGAGCGCGGCATCAGCGTCAATGTCACGATCATTCTGGAGCCTGGCCGCCTCCGTTCGCCCAGGGACCGGTTCGAGGAGGAGTTCGTGGTCTCTGATCAGGTAATCAAATCCCTGTTTCCCCGGGGACTTGCGCGCCTGCTGGTCACGCATACCCGTCCGGAAATGATGACAGGCCTGCTAAGGCGCCTCGATGAGGGGCCTGCCATGTTCCGGGCGCATGGGTACCTGAGCCGCGGCGGGACGCTGGATGCGCCTGGCATGCTGTTTGCCAATCGCTCAACCTGGGCGCATCTGATCGTGTCGGCAGCAAAACTGATCGGCGTGCCGGTTGAAACACTCCTTTCGCCTTCTGAGCTTGCAGCGGCTGTTGGGCTAGGCGATCCTGAGGTGCTGCGTTGACGGGCCTGAAAACGAGTATCGCGCAATCACTGCCCATGATGCGTTCGTGTGGGCTGGCATCGGAGAGTAAGTCATGAGGTCCTTGATATTTCTTGGGGGCGCCGGGACCGTCACAGGGTCACGGTTTCTGGTTGAGGAGGGGCAATCGAAGCTGCTCGTCGATTGCGGACTTTTTCAGGGTTACAAGCAGCTGCGCCTGAAAAACTGGCAACCTCTTGGCGTTGACCCGGCTGACCTTGATGGCGTGATCCTGACCCATGCTCATCTGGACCACACCGGTTACCTGCCTGCACTCGTGAAGCAGGGCTTCAAGAAGCCGGTTCTCTGCACGGAACTGACGAAGGAACTCTGCAAGATACTCCTGCCGGATGCCGGACGTATTCAGGAAGCAGATGCAGACCGGGCAAACAGGGGTGGTTACTCGCGTCATCACCCGGCGCAGCCCCTTTACACGGAGCGCGATGCCCATAGGGCTCTTCGTCTCCTTTCGGGCTGCCGTTTTGAGGAGGAGCAGGTCCTGCCTCATGGACAGAAACTCAAGTTCCTGAGGGCGGGTCACATCCTTGGCGCTGCGATTGTCCAGCTTGATCTGGCTGACCGGAGAATAACCTTCTCGGGCGACCTCGGGCGGTACAACTGCCCGCTCATGCATCCACCGGCACCGGTCCGGTCAACGGACTATCTTGTGGTCGAGTCGACCTACGGCGACGCCGTCCACCCTGAAGCAGATCCCGAAGACCTGCTCGAGGATGTCATATGCCGAACGGTGCAGCGCTGCGGGACGGTGATCGTTCCGACATTCGCAGTCGGGCGTGCCCAGAGCCTGCTTTACCATCTCAGCCGTCTCAACAAGTCCGGGCGGATCCCTCCTGTGCCGGTCTATCTCGACAGTCCGATGGCCATCGATGCCTCAGATCTGTTCTGCCGCCAGGATGGCGGGGCCCGGCTTTCGAGGCAAGAAGCGCGCGCAGCCTGCTCGGTTGCGCAGTATATCCGTGACGCCGAACTCTCTGAAAGGATCATCGCCGATCCCCAGCCTAAGATCGTGCTGTCGGCGAGCGGAATGGCCACAGGCGGACGTGTGCTGAACTATCTGAAGAGATAT
>NZ_JBBEBT010000256.1:0-2566 GCF_040882205.1 Hyphomonas sp. | reverse complement strand
ACGAGACGCCGACGGTGTTCCTCGCCTACACGATCAAGGGCTGGGGTACGCCGCTAGCCGGGCACAAGGACAACCATTCCGGCCTGATGACAAAGGCGCAGATGGCCGAGTTCCAGACTCTGATGGGCATTGCAGACGGCGAGGAATGGGAGGCGCTGGCGGGCCTGGAAAATCCCTGTTCGATCAGGGACTTCCTCGGGAAAGTTCCATTCTTCAAGGCGGGACCGAGGCGCTATACGTCGCCGGCGGTGCCTTCCCCGGGACCGGTGTATCTCGATGACGAGATGCTGTCGACGCAGGCCGGTTTCGGCAAGATCCTCGACGCGCACGCGCGCCTCGACACCGAACTCTCACGCCGTATGCTGACGACCTCGCCGGACGTGACGGTCTCGACGAACCTCGGCGCCTGGGTGAACCGGCGCGGGCTGTTTGCGCGCGAGGCGGTGGCCGACACGTTCCGGGACGAAAAGATTCCCTCGGCGCAGAAATGGAGCTTCTCGCCGGAGGGCCAGCATATCGAGCTTGGCATTGCCGAGATGAACCTGTTCCTGCTGCTCGGCGCGGCGGGGCTGTCGCATTCGCTGTTCGGAGAGCGGCTGATCCCCATCGGCACGGTATATGATCCTTTCATTGCGCGAGGCCTCGATGCGCTGAACTATGCTTGCTACCAGGACGCGCGCTTCATCATCGCCGGCACGCCGAGCGGCGTTACGCTGGCGCCGGAAGGCGGGGCGCACCAGTCGATCGGCGCGCAGCTGATCGGCATGAGCCAGGACGGGCTGGTCTCGTTCGAGCCGGCCTTTCTCGACGAACTCTCGATCATCATGGACTGGAGTTTCGACTATCTGCAGCGCAGCGGCGAGGGCGACCCGGACGAGCGCACCTGGCTGCGGGACGAGACGGGCGGCTCGGTCTACCTGCGCCTTTCCACCCGCCCCATCGAGCAGGTGCGCGTCTGGAAGCGCGATGACGCTGCTTTCCGGCAAGGCGTGATCGATGGCGGCTACTGGCTGCGCCCGCCCGGGCCGAATTGCGAAGTCGTGATCGCCTATCAGGGCGTCGTCGCGCCTGAAGCGATCAAGGCGGCGGCGCGGATCGGCGAAGGGCGCCGCGATATCGGCGTGCTGGCGGTAACCTCTGCAGACAGACTGAACTCCGGCTGGACCGCCGCGCGGCGCGCGCGCGCGAGAGGCCAGCGCAAGGCACTGAGCCAGATCGAACGGCTGATGGAGGGTGTGCCCCGGCACTGCCAGCTGATCACGGTGACCGATGGCCACCCGGCTACGCTCGCCTGGGTCGGCGGCGTGAAAGGCCATGCCGTCACGCCGCTAGGGGTCGAGCATTTTGGCCAGACAGGCACGATCCGCGACCTCTACCGCCACTTCCAGATCGACGCCGACGCGATCGTCTCGGCGGCGAGCCACCTGTCGCCGGGTAGATTTCTCAAGTAATGCGGCCGAGTTTGGCATGGGCGTCTTGGAGCAAAGACACGGTGGCCCTGCCGCCCTGAAAGGGCATGTAACTCTGCTTTCCTGTCTAAAGCTACTTGGTGTCAGAGTTTATCTTTAGGCCATGGGAGACGCGGCCTTGTTGCATCGGCGCGCTGACCGTCTGAGCATTCCGTTACTAAATTGCCACACACGCTGTTCGTTTGAATCCGAAGTCGGAATCGTTAAAAAATAGAATTGCATTCGAAGTCATTTTGTGTGTCGATGTGGCAAAGGCGCGCTGGCATGGCGGCCTGTGAGCTGAGGAGCAGGGTGCAATGTCGATATCATTAAATCTGAAATGGGCTTTGTCAGGCGGCGTTGCGGCGCTGGCTCTGGGCGCGCCGGCCTTTGCCCAGGAGGAGGGGCAAGGCGAAACCGAGCGCAAGCTGGGCGTCATCACAGTGACGTCGGAAAAGCGGGCTGCGAGCATTCAGGATGTGCCGCTGTCCGTCACGGCCGTATCGGGCGAAGTGCTCGGCGCCGCGGGTATCGTTGATCTTTCCACCCTCGACAAGCTTGCGCCAGGTCTTCAGTTTGGCCAGTCAGGAACGGATGCGCGGCCTGCCATCCGTGGTGCACGGACCGAAAGCGTCTCCGTCCAGCAGGACCCGATCATCTCGTTCTATGTCGACGGCGTCTATCGCTCCCTGACATCACAGGCGCTCGCGTCTATGGTAGACGTGGACCGCGTCGAAGTTCTTCGCGGTCCCCAGGGAACGCTTTACGGAAGAAATGCTTTCGGCGGCGCGGTGAATGTAATTTCCAATGCGCCTTCTGCGGAACCCGAGTACGGCGCATCGATCCTTTATGGAAACTATGACCGTGTCAGGGTCGAAGGATATGGAAATGTTCCGCTGTCGGATGATCTGTTCCTGCGCGTGGCGATCTCGACCGATACGCACGATCCGATCATCGAGAATAGCTTCAATCCCGAAGCCGGCTTGCGCGACAAGGACGAGCAATATGTCCGCGCTTCGCTGCGTTGGGAGCCAACCGATACCCTGGACCTCACGCTTCGCGCCAGCCGCAGGCAGCAGGGCGGACTTGGGAACTCGGAATTCGGTGCAAAACTAATG
>NZ_JBBEBT010000255.1:0-2587 GCF_040882205.1 Hyphomonas sp. | reverse complement strand
CAGACATGGCGACCGCAGTCAGCCGGATAATCGGCGTACTTCGTAATCAAGCCTCTCGCCTTGATCTGCAAATCGTGATTCTTTTTCCGTCATGCTGACGACGGATGAGCTCCCGGATGATGTTGAAGCGCTGAAGGCGCTTGTCCTGGAAGAACGCGCGGCACGTCTCGCAATCGATGCGGCCCTTCTTGCATCCCATGCAGAATGCGCTGCGCTGGAAGCCGTGCGCAAGGACCGTGACGCCACCATCGCCTATCTTCAGCTGCAGGTTCAGAAGATGCAGCGCGACAAGTTCGGCCGGTCTTCTGAGCGCAAACAGCACCTGCTCGAGCAGTTCCAGCTGGCATTGGAAGATATCGACGGCGATCTGGCCGAAGCCGAAGAGAAGGTGGATGCAGCGGCAACGAAGGTGGGCCCGCATACACGCCGCCAGCCGAAGCGCGGGCCGCTGCCCGAGCATCTGCCGCGCGAGCGGGTTGTCATCCCCGCGCCGCAGGCCTGTCCCTGCTGCGGCTCGGACAAGCTCTCCAAGCTGGGAGAGGACGTCACCGAGACGCTGGATGTCATTCCGCGTCAGTTCATTGTACGCCAGACCGTGCGCGAGCGCTTCTCCTGCCGGGCGTGCGAGACCATTACTCAGCCGCCTGCGCCGTTCCATGTCATCGCCCGCGGACGGGCTGGGCCATCGCTTCTGGCGATGATCCTGTGGTCCAAGTATGTCATGCACCTGCCGCTGACGCGCCAGGCGGAGGCCTTCCAGCATGAAGGCATTCCGCTCGAGGTCTCGACCATGGCGGACTGGGTTGGCGCGTGCGCCGCCGCGCTTGAGCCGCTGACAGAACTCATCCGCGCAGAGGGGTTCACGGCGTCGCGGCTGCATGGTGACGACACAACCGTGCCGGTCCTCGCGCGGGGCAAGACGCGCACGGGTCGATTGTGGGTATATGTGCGTGATGATGTGCCATTTGGCGGAACAGGCCCGCCCGTGGCGATGTATTTCTATTCGCCGGATAGGCGCGGCGAGCATCCGCAGGGTCATCTCAAAAACTGGAGCGGCATCTTGCAGGCCGATGCCTATGGCGGGTTCAACGCGCTCTACGGCGAAGCGCGTCTGCCGGGCCTCATCCGGGAAGCGGCTTGCTGGGCACATGCACGGCGCAAGTTCTTCGAGCTCGCCGACATTGAAGCTGCCGCCAGAAAGAAAGCAGCCGGCAAAACACAAAAGGCGATCTCACCGATCGCGCTTGAAGCAGTCAAACGCATCGATGCGGTCTTTGACATCGAGCGCGCCATAAATGGTCAGACTGCAGACGATCGGCTTCGCGTGCGCCGGGAAAGCGTCAAGCCGCGCATCGATGAACTCCACGACTGGATGACCGCGCAGCGCGCCCGTATCTTCGGCAAGGGCGATCTCGCCAAGGCCTTCGACTACATGCTGAAGCGCTGGCCCGCGTTCACCGCGTTCCTTGAGGATGGCCGCATCTGCCTGACCAACAATGCCGCTGAGCGCATGATCCGCCCGCTTACCCTTGGCCGGCGCAACTGGACCTTCGCAGGCTCGGACCGCGGCGGTGAGCGTGCCGCCGCGATCTACACCCTCCTGCAGACGGCCAAGCTCAACGGTGTCGATCCGCAGGCCTGGCTCGCTGATGTGCTGAGCAGAATCGCCGACACACCCACTTCGCGTCTACCAGATCTCCTGCCATGGAACTGGAAACGCGATCAGAAACCCAACGCGATCTGATCAACCGCGTCCTTGGCCGGATGCGTACTTTACAAGCGGCCAAAAACCAGTCAGTCGCACCCGGCTCATCCGGTCTTCCCCTACCTGCTGAAGGGGATGGAGATCACGCGGCCTAATCGGGTCTGGTGTTCGGACATCACCTTCATACCGGTCAGCCGGGGGTATCTCTACCTCGTAGCCATAATGGACTGGGCAACCCGGAAGGTTCTGAGCTGGCGGGTGTCGAATACCATGCACGCAGACTTCTGTGTCGATGCTTTGCAAGAGGCCATCGGGAAATACGGCCCACCGGAAATCATGAACACCGATCAGGGCAGTCAGTTCACCGGGTCCGACTGGATCACCACGCTCATCGAGGCGGGCGTTCGCGTCAGCATGGATGGACGCGGGCGCTACTTGGACAACATGTTGGCTTCGCCTGCCTGCGGCTCATCGAACGCTTGTGGCGCTCGCTCAAATACGAGGCTGTCTACCTGCAGGATATCGCCGATGGCTTTGCAGCCCAGCGCGTTATCGACGAGTGGATGCACTTCTACAATCGCGAGCGCCCTCACTCGGCCCTTGGCAAAGCCACGCCCGACGAGGCATACGCAGATGAAATCGAACTGAAGAAAGCGGCCTGATCAACAACCCGGATATACCTTAGCAGGGCCGGAAAACTGTGCAGGAAAACAGGACCAGCTCACAGCTCATTCCAACAGGCGCTTCTCGGTTGCATTATGCATGATTTTTTAATGAAAAATATTGCATATTGTCGACCTGTGGATTATGTGCCTGATGAAGGAAAGCTCGATTGCCGGCGCTTGCAGATCTGAAGAAACACCTGCGCCCTGGGCAGGTTTA
>NZ_JBBEBT010000254.1:0-16984 GCF_040882205.1 Hyphomonas sp. | reverse complement strand
GAGTTTCCCGGTACAAAGTCCGGACCGTAAGTTGTTGCCAAACGGCTGTCAGGTGTCCGTTGGCAAGGCGTCCCATCGCCGTCAGATTTGAAGGAGCCTCCCATGCTGAAATCCATCTCCCGCAGCTGCGCCGTCATTGCGCTGGCGTTCTCGCCGATTGTCGCCTGTGCGCAAACTCCCTACGCTGCCCAGCTGCCGGCTCCGCAGGCTGCCGTGTTCGAGCTGCCAGCACTTCCTTACGCCGTGGATGCACTTGAGCCGGCGATTGATGCCGGGACGATGACCATTCACCACGGTCGCCACCACAAGGCATACGTCGACAATCTCAACGCCGCAGTGGCGGCGGATCCTGCTCTCCAGGGCCGCTCGATTGAAGAGCTGTTTGCCGGTGTCTCGACGCTCCCGCCTGCCATTCGCAACAACGGCGGCGGCCACTGGAACCACACGCTGTTCTGGACCCTGATGGCCCCGGTCGGCACGGGCGGCGCGCCGTCGTCTGATCTCGCCGCCGCGATCAACCGCGATTTCGGCTCTATGGATGCGTTCAGGGAAGCCTTCAACAAAGCGGCCACCAGCCAGTTCGGGTCCGGCTGGGCCTGGCTCGTCGTCAAGGACGGCAAGCTCGCGATCACCTCCACCGCCAATCAGGACAATCCGCTGATGGATGACGCCGAGGTGAAGGGTGCGCCAGTGCTCGCGGTCGATGTGTGGGAGCACGCCTATTACCTGAAGTATCAGAACAAGCGCGCCGACTATCTGACCTCCTGGTGGAGCGTTGTGAACTGGAACGAGGCCAACAGTCTTTACGCCGACGCGGTAAACTAGACAGACGATGGCGGGTCGGGGGACACCAGCTTGAATGCCAGTTACGCATCCGGGCAGACCGGCGGTGCTGGGGCTGTATCCGCAGACGTCTGGGTCTGGTCGCTCGACGACCCGCCCCGGCCGGAGGCGGTAATGCTGGGCTGGCTGTCGGCGGAAGAGATCGCGCGGGCTGACCGGTTCAGGTTCCCGAACCTTCGCCGCCGATGGATCGCCGCTCGTGCCGGAATGCGCAGTCTGCTCGCCGCGCAGGTGGGTGCCGCGCCGGATGCCCTGGCCTTCGGCGCGGGGCGCAAGGGCAAACCGTTCCTGTTGGGCCAGGATGGTGCGTGCACATTCAATCTCAGTCACAGTGAGGGTCTTGGCGCACTCGCTGTGAGCTCCGCTGAGCTGGGCGTGGACATTGAACTTATCAGCCGGTTCCACGAAGGTGTGGCGCGCGATCGGTTCTCTTCCATGGAAAACGCGGCCCTTGAAGCTCTCCCGGAGGATCAGCGCAACGATGCCTTTTACCGGTTCTGGACCGCCAAGGAGGCCGTCCTGAAAGCCCTCGGCACCGGCTTCTCTCTCGCTAGCAACAGCTTTACGATCGACTTCGCCGACCGGGAGACGCCGCAGCTCGTGGAAGCGAGGTGGCCGGAAGCCGACACCGCAGCCTGGCAAGTCCGCGCGTTCGATCCGCACCCCGGTTTTGCTGGCGCCGTCGCAATCCGCACCGCACGCCCGGTGCGCCTTTCAGTGGACTATTGGGCGTAAAAATCGTTCGGTAGCCAAGTAAAAACCCCGGTATTCATCATGCTTTGCATTTTATACGCCAACAGGTCTGCTGAAATTGACGGGTCGTGAGCAATGGCTCCTTTAGCCTTCGAGAGTATCGATTCCAGAGCAGTTAAAGATCTTCGCGGGATGCGAGCGGGGATCTTCTGTACGTATAAAAGACGAAGCGGGTGGAAAGCTTCGTGTTGAGAGCCTGAACCAATATTCAGCAGCGCTTTGACATTGCCTTGCGACCCGTGTTGCGAGGCGGCGGAGTGAGACGGTGAGTGTCCAGGCTTCTGAAGAGGCAATGCTGGTTTCCCAGTCTTTTGCCAGCCGTCGGCACCGTCCGATCCATGCGAAGGTATGCTCGGCGGCCCATCGCCCGGCGATCACGACGAAGCCTTCTCGGCTGTCTTGACCGACTGGCTGTCGATCACTCCAGCCGTCGGTTCGGACGTACGACCTGACAGCGCCCGGCAAGCGCACGCCAGCACCTCGTTGATCAGGTCGAGACTGGCGCTGCCCGTGCAGCTTGTAGAAATAATACGGCACGGTGGTTAAGGGCGGGAAATCCTTTGGCAACTGCGCCCACTGGCATCCCGTCGCAGCGATATACTGGACCGCGTTACATACTGCGCGCATCCGCGTGCGACCGGGGCGCCCGACCTTCGAACGCGCGGGCATGAAGGGCATGATCAGCAGCCATTCCGCATCGGTGCAGTCATTTGCACACCGCAGCCAAATCAGTCACCCTAATTTCCGGTTGGGCTCTAAGGACATGTCCTGGGCGGCGCCGGCGGTGAAAAGTGAAAACGGGTAAGCGGGTTTCGCGCGCCTGCCTTGGGGTCTTCGTCTTCCGCCGCGCACCTCGATAGCTGTTGCCGGATGGTCCGCCACATTCGTCGTGGCGGAGGGGTAATGGTCATGCCGGGCAATCGGCAGGCCCTACTTCGTTATCACAAGGCCGGGTTCGATGAAATCCGTGCCCTTTCAGATCGCCGCCGTACAGGCCTTGATCGTATGCTCAGGGTAGAAACCACTCGCGCCCCGGTGGGCAATGATGATCTGGGCCTCGCCGCTCAGCGCGGCGAAGGTAGGCTTGATCTGCGTGCCCTCTGCCGGCGCCGAAGCGCAGGCAGCCAGCAATAGGGCGGCGATGGAAAAAATGCGTTTCATCGGCGTGTCTCCTGCCAGCCGGATCAGAACTTGATGCAGGCCCTAGCCTTCAGCAAGAATGGCCTGATCAAGACGGATACTCTAGGGATGTCAAAACAACGGGGGAGCGCAGGCATGCCGGTATTGGTAAAGCGGGTTGGAATGGGACTTGTCACGCTCTGCGCCGTGGTGGTCGCCGGCTGGTTCCTGATCGGGCCGGACTGGCGCGGCCTTTTCGCCAATCCGCCGCTTGGCCGCGATGTGCTCTTCTGGTCGCAGGGCCAGCGCGATGCCGGCTTCCGGATGATCGACCGTGTGCCGTTCATCTCCGAGATACGCCCCATCGAACCAGGCGCCGACGTCTATCCGCTGACCGAAGGCGCGCCGCTCGACCTTGGTCTCGACCTCGATGCCTACCTCGGCAGCCAGCGTAATGTCTCCCTCGTGATAGTCCACGCCGGCAAGGTTCGCCTCGAGCGTTACGGACTGGGCTTTCGAGCCGATGGTCGCTGGACCAGCTTCTCCGTCGCCAAATCACTCACCTCCACCCTCGTCGGCGCCGCCATCAAGGACGGCCATATCAAAAGCCTTGAAGAACCCGTCAGCGCCTACATCGCCGAACTTGAAGGCTCGGCCTATGACGGCGTTACCATCGCGCAGCTGCTGACCATGACCTCCGGCATCGCCTGGAATGAGGACTACGAAGATCCGCAGTCGGACGTTGCCGGTTTCGACCGGCAGGGGCCTGTCGCCGGCATCAGCACCGTCGCCGCCTACATGGCCAGCCTGGCGCGCTCCCACCCGGCTGGCGAAGAGTGGAACTACTCCACTGGCGAAACGAATCTCATCGGCGTCCTCGTCAGCCGCGCCACCGGCAAGACGCTGAACGTCTACCTTTCCGAAAAGATCTGGACGCCCTTCGGCATGGAAGCCGGCGCCACATGGCTCCTTGGCCAGGACGGCCACGAGATCGCCGGTTGCTGCATCCAAGCCACCACGCGCGACTTTGCCCGCTTCGGCCTCTTCATGCTCGCGGGCGGCGTCGTGAACGGCGAAAACATCCTGCCGGAAGGCTGGATCGAAGCCGCCACCGTCAAACAGGCCGACATCGACTCCCCTGGTGAAGGCTATGGCTACCAGTGGTGGACATGGGATGATGGCTCATACCAGGCTGACGGAATCTTCGGCCAGGGCATCTTCATCGACCCCAGCCGCAACCTGGTCATCGCCTCCAATGCCAGCTGGACCTCGGCCCTCGGCCTGCGCGGCGGCGAATGGGAAGCCCGCCGGGATTTCTACAAGGCGGTCCAGCAAGCCTTGGATCGCGACAAAACTGAGTAGATCCCCGGTCTTGTGAAATCCGCCCGTGTGGCGTTGAGTGGTTCCCATAAAGGGAGAACGCTGCCATGACCGATCACAAGTTCACCATGACCATCAACGGCAAGGCCATTGCCGGGACGGAAACCTTCGGTGTCGAAAACCCCGCCACCGGACAGGTCTTCGCTCAGGCGCCGGACTGTTCGAAGGCGGAGCTGGACGCCGCCGTCGCCGCCGCGCGCGCTGCGCTGCCGGCCTGGAAAGCGACGCCCATCGAGAAGCGCCGCGAGCTGCTGAACGCGATGGCCGGCGTCATCATGCAGAACATTCCCGAGCTGTCGCGCCTGCTCACGCGCGAGCAGGGCAAGCCGCATCCGGACGCCGAGGGTGATGTCGGTGGCGGCGCCTTCTGGCTGATGGAATCCTCCAAGCACGAAATCCCGGAACATGTCTCCGAGGACTCCGCCGAGCGCCACGCGATCACGCGCTATGGCCCGATCGGCGTCGTCGCCGCCATCGTGCCGTGGAACTTCCCGATCATCCTCGCTGCGTTTAAACTTGGCCCGGCATTGCTCGCCGGCAACACGGTCGTCCTGAAGCCCGCGCCAACGACGCCGCTCACCACGCTGCGCCTCGGCGAACTGCTGCGCGGCGTCCTGCCGGACGGCGTCCTCAATGTCATTTCCGGCTCGGACCGTCTCGGCCCATGGCTCACCGCGCACAAAGGCGTCGACAAGGTCAGCTTCACCGGCTCCACGCAGACCGGCCGCAAGGTCATGGAAAGCGCCGCCGGTTCGCTGAAACGTGTCACGCTTGAACTCGGCGGCAACGATCCCGCCATTGTCATGCCGGATGTCGACGTGACGAAGGTCGCCGAAGACCTTTTCTGGGCCGCCTTCCGCAACACGGGCCAGATATGCATCGCCACCAAGCGCATGTACATCCATAAGGACGTGTACGAACCATTGAAGACCGCCATTGTCGAATACGCCAAGACCGTGAAGATCGGCGACGGCGCCGAGCAGGGCACCCAGATCGGCCCGATCCAGAACTCCGCCCAGTACAAGCGCGTGCTCGAACTGATCCAGGACGCAAAAGACAATGGCTACAAGTTCCTGATCGGCGGCGAAGCCTCCAGCGTGCCCGGCTATTTCGTGCCGATCACCATTCTCGACAATCCGCCGGAAAATGCCCGAATTGTCCAGGAAGAACAGTTCGGCCCGGTCCTGCCACTCTTGAAGTTCGACAATCTCGACGAAGTCATCGGCCGCGCCAATGACAGTGAGTACGGCCTCGGCGCCTCTATCTGGACCACCGACCTGGACCGCGCCCAGCAAATCGCCGAGCAGCTGCAGGCCGGCACCATCTGGATCAACGAGAGCCAGCACCTCAGCCCCCACGCGGCCTTCGGCGGCTTCAAGCAATCCGGCATCGGCGTCGAGGGCGGCCCGGACGGCGTGCTGGAATTCTGCCAGGCCAAGACCGTATTTACCCGGAAGGCCGCCGTCACCGCGTAACCTTCATCCGCCAGCGGACAATACCCCAAACGCAAGCCGCCCCGGCCGTGAGACCGGGGCGGTTCGATTTGCGGATAGGGAAAACCTAGACGCCGGCGCGTTCCGGACGGCGCGAGCGGTTGCCGCCGCCGCCCTGGCCGGGGCCGCGGCGCGAGCCGCCGCCATTGCCGCCGGGCTTGCCGCCGCTGGAGGTGCGCTGGAAGTGACCGCCGCTGCCGGACGAACGCTCACCACTAACCTGCGGTTTGCGCTCACCGCCCTGTTGCGGGCGGCGCTCACCGTCTGCCTGCGGACGACGCGCGGCAGGGTCATAAGCGCGGCGCTCGCCATCACGCTGCGGACGGCGCTCGCCATTGCCGCTGCTGCGCTGCTGGCCCTGCGGCCGGCGGCTCTGCTGTTGCGGTTTGCGCGAGCCGCGATCATCGGCTTCCGATTCGCCCGCGGGACGCGGGGCGAGCTTGTTGCCCACCAGCTTCTCGATGGCGCGCAGGTAATCGCGCTCGTCCCTGGAAACGAACGAGATCGCCACACCCGTGGCCCCGGCGCGTGCGGTGCGGCCGATGCGGTGGACATACTGCTCGGGAACTTCCGGCAGGTCGAAGTTGATAACATGGGTCAGGCCGTCGATATGGATGCCGCGTGCGGCGATATCGGTGGCAACCAGGACCGGCACGCGGCCGCCCTTGAACGCTTCAAGCGCACGCTCGCGCTGCGACTGGCTCTTGTTGCCGTGGATGGCTACCGAGTCGATGTCCGAAGCGGCGAGACGGCGTACAACGGCGTCGGCGCCATGCTTCGTCCGGGTAAAGACGAGAACGGTCTTCACTTCCGGCTTGCGGATGGTCTCGACGAGAAGCGCCTGCTTCTCGCCTTGTTCGACGAAGCAGATGCGCTGCTCAACCTTGTCGGCCGTGGCTGAAGGCGGGGCAACGGCAACTTGTGCCGGGTCACGCAGGAACTGCGCAGCCAGGCCTTCGACGAGTTTCGGCATGGTTGCCGAGAAAAACAGCGTCTGGCGTTTCGCCGGAACGTGTTTGGCAATGGCGCGAAGGGCGTGAATGAATCCGAGGTCCAGCATCTGGTCGGCTTCGTCGAGCACGAGGACTTCAACATCTTTCAGGCCGACAGCGCGCTGCTCGATCAGGTCGATCAGCCGGCCGGGCGTCGCGATGAGCACGTGCACGCCGCGCTCAAGCTTGCGGATCTGCGGGCCGATCTTGGCGCCGCCGCAAACCATTGCGACGCGAAGGCCGAGGCCCGCGCCATAGGTTTCGAACGAGGCAGCGATCTGGCCGGCGAGTTCCCGGGTCGGGGCGAGCACGAGCACGCGCGTGCCTTTGTGCGGCGCCGGGCCCTGATTGCGGAACAGCTTGTCGAGGATCGGGGCGGCGAAGGCCAGCGTCTTGCCGGTTCCGGTCTGGGCAAGGCCCATGACATCGCGGCCGGACATGATCAGCGGGATAGCACCCGCCTGGATAGGGGTAGGAACGGAATAGCCAGCAGCGGTCAGCGCAGATTCAACGCGCGGCGCGAGGCCGAAGGATTGGAAGTTGGTCATGTTGTCTTTCAAAATAATACGGTGCGCCCGGCGCGACACGTCGCGCTGGGGAGCGGGGGTTCTAACGACCCGCGTGAAGAAGGGCGCCTGGGGCTAAGTTGGTGTCTGTAAGGAGGGCCTCGGACAGGGCGGATATCCCGCCACGCCAGCTCACGCTGCCCTGCAAGGAAGCCTAAGCTACCCAGACCCGACGGCACATGGGGTATAACTGCCGATAAGTCAAAGGCTTTTGCGCACCGGAGTATTAACGGCGCCGGCCGTCCGCCTGCTGATGGCCAGCTCCGCCGGCGTTCAGGCGCCTTCGAATGGGCCCAGCCTTTCCTCCAGCAGTTTCAGCGCCACGGCCCGCGCCCGGCCTTTCGGCTTGCCCAGCAGCTCGCCCAGCGTAGGGCCAAACAGGCCAACGCCCATCGCGAGGATGACGCTGACGAGTATCGCATCTTCAAGCCGCTCAACATCCGCGTCGTGGGGGCGTATCTTCTGGCGGATCACCGTCTGCACCGCCTCGCGCACCGTCCGCAGGCGGCGTGATTCGCCGGTCATCTCCAGCCAGGCGGCGAGGCGTGCCGCGCCCTTGGTCTCGAAGGCATCGAACAGGTTCTGCAAGGCGGCGGCCCGGGCCGCGCGCGGGTCTGCCGGCACATCCATCACGAGGATCCCCGAGACCAGCTCGACGATCATCTTCTCCATCAGAGCCGCCTGGACCCAGTCGATGGTGCCGAAATGGTGGAGCACGGTGGCGTTCGCGACGCCCGCTTCCGTTGCCACATCCGCCAGCCGAAGCGATTGCGGCCCCTGGCTGACCAGCAGCCGCTCCGCCGCGATGAGGATATTCTGACGCGAGGCTTCCGGCGACCGGCGGACCCGGGCCAGCTTCTTTGAGGAAGAGGTGATTTTACTTATCGACATTTTTGTCAGTAACTGCTAATTATGCTTAAATTCAATTGAGGCCGGGGATCAGATTGCCCCGTTTCAGCAGGAAAAGCGATATGACGGCGAAACGCTCCCCCGAAGATCTCACGATCCTTCCCCGCGATCTTCACTTTGACGTTGGCGGTGCAAAGTCGGGTTACTGGCTGGACGGCGACCCGGTTGCCACCGCCGTAATGAACACGCTGTCGATGACCTTTCCGGACGGCGAGCGGTTATTCATGGACGCCGTGCGCGCCTACAGGGACCGGCTCGATGGCAAGCTGGCACAGGACGCGAAGGAATTCATCATGCAGGAAGCGCTCCACTCGCGCGAACATGTCATGCTCAACAAGATGATCGACCGGACGAAATACCCGGTCGGGCGCATCGAGGAACAGATCCGTGAGCGGATCACTTTCTCCCGCGCGCGCGGCCCCATGCGCATGCTGATAGCGACAATCTGCCTCGAACACTTCACCGCCATGCTCGCCGACATGTTCGCCGCGCATGACGACATGTTCGCTAAGACCGACCCCGCCCTGCGCGACCTCTGGCGCTGGCACGCGATGGAAGAGACAGAGCACAAGGCGGTTGCCTATGACGTGTTCCTCGTGGCGACGAAGGACTGGTCCGGCCTCCAGCGTTATCTGCGCAGGTCGATGGCAATGCTGCTGATCACGTATTTCTTCAGCCGGAACATTGCGACCTATTCGGCATGGATGCTGGAAGCGGACGGGTATTCGCCGAAAGAGGCGAAGAAAGCAGCGCGCGATTTCCTCTGGAAGAAGCCAGCCTTTTTCGGACGCGGCTGGAAAATCTGGATCACCTGGTTCAAGCCGGGCTTCCACCCCTGGGACCATGATAACCGTAACGTGATGGCCGATTGGCGCGCCGAATTCACACCGATTCCAGCGGAATAGGCCTTCTCCGAAAACTTCCCTGATTCAGGTCTCTGGACAAACATTGCCGGCCACACTTACTCTTGCCGCAAGGCTGGGGAACGAGGCCGTTCAGAATGAAAATCCACTTGTCCCGCCAGGTATTGAGGCTCCTGCCCGTCACCTTCGCGGTCATGGCCGCAGGTCTTGTCTCGGGCGCCGAACCGGCGCCGCTGGACACCCTCACCGATGTGGCCCAGATCGAAATCGAGACTGCGGTCAACTCTGCGCCTAATTATCTCGGCCTTGAGCTGCCGCTCCGGCCGGGCGAACGCGTGGTGGCGACTGCCGGAGGTGAGTGTTCGGTTGTCGTGTTCGCGCCCAATAAGGAACGCGACGCACGTTTCGCCGCCTACTGGAGCACGGCCAGGTGGGACGGCTATTGCCGCTTCGGGCTGGCCTACGGCAAAGGCGTGATCACCGGCGTGGACGGAAACTGGAGTGTCGAGACAGCCATGCTCTATGGCATCGAGGTCAATCCGGCAGAGAGCATCAACACCGAAGTCGGCCAGGATGGCGCAATCTCCTGGGACCCGTCCATCGATACGCTACATTTCTTTTCCGGCCCTGCGTTCAGCGACCTCGCTGCCAAGCGCTACGTGATCCAACTTGAGAAAGACGCGCCCGGCGATCTGGAGCTGGGCGACCTCGTGTCGGGCTGGTACGGCGCCGACTATCTCGAAAAGCATACCTTCGACGAGGCCGGGCGCGAACGGACCATGAGTGTGAGCGCCTGGAACGTCGACACCTATTGCGGCCTTGGTCTCCCGCCGGAATTCAAGCCCTACGAAAAGGAAGTGAAGAAGGCCTGCAGGAAGACCGGCGACAAGCTCGTCCTCTTCCGGCGTGAAGGTTTCGGCATCGACCCCTGGGCGAGCCGGCCGATCACCTGGCTGAAGTCCTGCCCGTTCAACAAGACGCGCCGCACCAATGATTGCGGCCAGCTGGTGCGCGAAGCGCTCGGTAAGGAAGCCGCCGAACTGGACGCCTTCCTGAAAGACGGTGACGCCGCTGCCCGCGCCGCCGCGCGCCAGGAAATCATCGACCGGTACGCCCCGCTGGAGGCGGCCATCGAGGAGCCGTTGCTGGTCGAGGACTTCGAGTAGCGCGGTAAGCGCCGACTACAGATCGATCACCACCCGCCGGTCTTCCAGCGCCGTGATTGCCTCGGCGGATGTCGTGCAATGCACCAGCGCCCCGCGAAAATCTTCCGGGATGAAGCCGCCTTCGATGATCCGGTCGAGCAGCTGGAAGAAGGGTTCCCAGAACCCGTCCTCGTCGAGAAAGGCCATCGGCTTGGCATGGATGCCGAGCCGGGCCCAGGAGAGGATTTCCACAGCCTCCTCCAGCGTGCCGATCCCGCCGGGCAATACGATGAAGGCATCTGCCTCCTCGAACATCATCATCTTGCGGGTGTGCATGTCATCGACGATGCGGTGCTCTACCTCGGTATAGATGCGTTCCTTCTGCAGCAGGAAGCGCGGCATGATGCCGAGCACTTCGCCGCCGCGCTCGTGGGCGGCGCGGGCGCAGGCGCCCATCAGGCCGACGCCGCCGCCTCCGTAAACGAGGCGGATATCGCGGCTCGCCAGTTCGCGGCCCAGCTTCTCGGCAAGGCGGATATATTTTTCATTTACCGTGCCTGAGGCGCCGCAATACACGCAGATCGACCCGAGACGGCTGGCTTTCAGGGGTTTCTTGATATCATCCATGAACCGGAAGTTAGGCGGCGTTGACCCGCTCCGCCAGATGGTTTTGCACGGACCGGCAATTCCGGGCCGGGGGAGGTTTCGTTTTGGCGCGTTCCGCGCCATATGGCGTGCATGAGTCCTCCTTCCCTTGGCGCGGCTGCGCCCGAAAATCATGACCGGATCGAGAGCGCGGATGGCGGCCTCTGGGCCTCGATCCTGCGGATCCTGAAGCTGCTCTGGCGGCCGGAACTGGCGAAATGGCGCCCGGTCATGGCGATTGCCGTGATCCTGACACTGGCGGCCTCGGTGCTGGAAGTCATCTCGCCGCTGGTCATGGGCCACGCGATCAACCAGGTTGCCCCGTCCGGCGGTAGCGCAGGCGGGTTCGCCGTAGCGGCGCTCTGGCTGACCTATGGCCTCCTGCTGCGTTTCGCAGCAGCCGCCCTGCCACAGGTGCGCGACTGGTTGTTCTCGCCGGTCAGTCAGGATGCCCAGCGGGTGGCGAGTGTGGATGCCTTCGGCCATGCCCTCGGCCTGTCGCTGAACTTCCACCAGACCCGCCGCACCGGCGCTCTGAACCGCATCATCGAGCGCGGGGCAGGGGCGATCGACTATCTGATCCGCTTCCTTGCCTTCAATATCGGCCCGACACTGGTTCGCCTTGTGCTGGCCTCCATCGCGCTCGGTGTGGCATACGACTATCGTCTCTCGCTGATCGCGGTGGCGACCATTGCGCTCTATGTCGTCTCGACCGTCATCATCACCGAATGGCGCGTACGACAGCGCCGGAAGATGAACGAGGCCGACACGCATTTCCGCGCGACCTCGGTGGACATCCTGACCAATTTCGAGACTGTGAAATCCTTCGCCGCTGAAACCCGCGAGACCGGGCGTTTTGACACGGCGATGAGCGAGTACAACACCCATTATGTCGAGACCAACCGCAGCATGTATGTGTTGAACACGGTGCAGGCTCTGGTGATGAACCTCGGCCTGCTCGCGGTGATGGTGCTGTCGGCGCTGAACGTTATCGAAGGTCGGATGCAGATCGGCGATCTGACCGCTGTGATGCTGATGCTTTTGTCGCTCTATGCGCCGCTGAATATTCTCGGCTGGGCCTGGCGCGAGATCAAGCAGGGCGCGGTGGACCTCGAGAAACTGCACGGCCTGCTGGGTATGATTCCCGAAGTACGCGACGTGCCGGACGCGAAAGGTCTGGCCAAGCCGAAGGGCAGGGTGACCTTCGAGGATGTGGCTTTCAACCACGAGGGCCGTTCCGTCGGTGTACAGAATATCAGCTTTGACGTGATGCCCGGCGGGAAGATCGCCTTCGTCGGCACCTCGGGCGCCGGCAAGTCGACTCTGCTTAAACTGCTGTTCCGATTCTACGATACCGATTCAGGCCGGGTGCTGATCGACGGGCAGGACGTACGTACCGTGACGCAGGAATCACTTCGCGCGAACCTCGGCCTCGTGCCGCAGGATGTAGTGCTGTTCAACGACACGATCCGCGCCAACATCGCCTATGCCCGGCCGGGCGCGAGCGATGCGCAGATCCGTGAAGCGGCGCGCGGTGCACAGCTGCTCGACTTCATCGAAAGCCAGCCAGACGGCTGGAACACCCGTGTCGGCGAGCGGGGGCTGAAACTCTCCGGCGGCGAGAAACAGCGTGTCGGCATTGCCCGGGTGGTGCTGGCCGACCCGGCGATACTCGTGCTCGACGAGGCGACCAGCGCCCTCGACAGCGCCACTGAAGCGGCCGTGCAGGACGCTCTGGAACACGCTTCGGCAGGGCGCACCACACTGATGGTGGCGCACCGTCTCTCCACCGTTATTTCCGCCGACGAGATCATCGTTCTGGAAGCCGGACGTGTGATTGAGCGTGGTAACCATGCCGCGCTGCTGGCAAAAGGCGGTAAATATGCTGATATGTGGCAGCGTCAGGCGCGTAGCACCGATGCTGCATTGGCTGTGACCTGAAGGCTGCCGCCCCCGAAAGGAGCGACAAGACATGTCTGACGAGATCGAACGCCGTTCCATGCCATGGCTGAATGTCGTGCTGGACTGGGAAGGTGTTGCGGCTGCAGCGGCTGCGTTCCTGGCCGCGCTGCTGCTTGGCTGGATCTGGGGCCCGCTGTTCTGGATCGGTTTTGCCGCGATGCTGGCGGCGCTGGCCGCGGGGCGCTGGTCGCGCCGCTCGCCGCCGGACCTGGCGGACGGTGTGGTTGCACCATGTGACGGGATTGTCCTCTCGATCGAGCGCGACGAGCCACCGACAGCGCTGCGCCTGTCGGCCGGCAGCGTCGTGCGCATCCGCATCGCGTCCTCGCCCTTCGTCACCAACAAGCTCTACACGCCGATTGCCGGCGGTGTGGACCTGATCAGCCTCGCGCAAGGCGAAACCAATGCGCCGCTTGCCTTCCGCCCGGACGATGATGGCCTGACGCGCGCCTACATCACCTTCGAAAGCGCCGGCGAACAGGCGGGTGTCGCGCTCGCCAGCGGCGGGCTTGGCCCGCGCATCGACCTGGCTGTCGAGACCGGCGACGTGGTTCGCCTCGGCCGCGCCTTCGGCACGCGCCGCCTCGGTGGCTGGTGCGACCTCTACCTGCCGGCGAGCATGTCGGTGCAGGTCTGGCCGGGACAGACGCTGGTTGGCGGCGAAACGGTGATCGGCCGCCTGCGTGCCGGCTTCGACGACGACAGGGTGATCGACGTGGTCGAGGCCGTTGTGGCGGAAGCGCGCCGTGCACCGTTGGCGGCGGCGCCCGTGGTGTCGGCGGACATGATCGCGGAGGAAGAAGAGATCTTCGACGATTATCCGGAGCCGGACGAAGTCGAAGCGCCGGAAGATCCTGCTGCCATCTTTGCGCGGTTGCGCGAAGCGGCCCGCAAACATGGCGAGAGCGACTAAGCGTTTCGCGGAGCATTCTTTGGCCTGCCGCGCTCTGTAGGAGCGGCCGTTTTTCGGATTTGATCCTTCCTGTACTGTCCCTTCGGAAGCCGGGAGCCAGCGTGATCGCCTTGCGCCTGCTCCAAAGTCTGGTTCCCGGCTTTCGTCCACCTGGATTACATGAAGAGAGGAGGGGCGCATTTCCCGCGCAGCCTTTTCACCTCTTGAAGTCAGGCTTGCGCTTCTGCGTGAAGGCCCGGACGCCTTCGGCGAAATCATCCGTGTTGCCGAGTTCGAACTGCGTGCGGCGTTCGAGGTCCAGCTGGGCGGCCAGGTCGTTGTCGAAGGCCGCGGCGAGCACTTCGCGCGTGCGCACGAGTCCCAGGGTCGGCCCGGCGGCAAGTTTTTCGGCGATTTCTGACGCCCGGGGCATCAGGGCCGCGTCATCGACCGCCTGCCAGATCAGTCCCCAGTCTGCTGCATTTTCGCCCGATAGCCTGTCGCCGAGCAAGGCTAGGCCCTTGGCGCGTGCGCCGCCGACGAGGCGCGGCAGGTGCCAGGAGCAGCCCATGTCCGGCACGAGGCCGAGCTGCGGGGCGAAGACCTGAATGAAGGTCGCAGACTTCGCGGCCACGACGATGTCGCAGGCGAGCGCGAGGCCGACCCCGCCGCCGGCGGCCACACCGTTGACGGCGGCGACAGTGGGTTTCGGGAAAGCGGCGAGGTCACGTGCGAGCGGATTGAAGTGGCTCGTCATCCCGTCGGATATACCCTGGCCGCGCGAGACCGGCGGCGTATCGGATTGCTCGACAAGGTCAGCCCCCGCGCAGAAGCCGCGCCCGGCGCCGGTGATGATCAGCGACCGGACGGACGTGTCTGCAGCAGCCTTGCCGAGGGCAGCGCGCATCTGTTCCATCAGGTTGCGATTGAGCGAGTTCAGCGCCTCGGGCCGGTTCAGCGTAATCGTGAGGACGCCGTGCGCCAAGGCCTGGAGAATGTGGCCCGGCGCGGCCGGATTGCCTGGATTGCTCGTGGGCATGTCGCGCCTCCCTGGCGTCAGACTTCGCCGGCAGCCTCTGCTTCCGCCGCCTTTGCATCCGCCAGGAATTTTTCCAGCCAGTGGATGTTGTAATGGCCCGCGACCACGTCGTCATTGTCGACGAGGCGGCGGTGCAGGTCGAGCGTGGTGTGCACGCCGCCGACGACCATTTCCTGCAAGGAGCGCTTGAGGCGCATCAGGCATTCGCGGCGGGTGCGCCCGTGTACGATCAGCTTGCCGATCAGCGAATCGTAATGCGGCGGGATCCGGTAGCCTGCATAAGCCGCGCTATCGAGGCGCACGTCAGGGCCTCCGGGGGCGTGGAACTCGGTGATCAGACCGGGCGAGGGAACAAAGGTTTCCGGGTGCTCGGCATTGATGCGGCACTCGATGGCATGGCCGACCAGCATCACGTCTTCCTGGCGGAAGGAGAGCGCCTTGCCTTCGGCAATCCGGATCTGTTCGCGCACGAGGTCGATGCCGGTGATCATCTCGGTGACCGGGTGCTCGACCTGAAGGCGGGTATTCATTTCAATGAAGTAGAACTTGCCGTCTTCGTAGAGGAATTCGATCGTGCCGACGCCGCGATAGCCGATCTTCTGCATGGCGCGGGCGCAGATCAGGCCGATCTCTTCGCGCTGGATCTGGTTCAGCGCGGGCGAGGGGGCTTCCTCGAAGACTTTCTGGTTGCGGCGTTGCAGCGAGCAGTCGCGCTCCCAGAGATGGGCGACATTGCCGTGCGTATCGGCAATCACCTGGATCTCGATATGGCGCGGGCCCTGAAGGTATTTTTCGAGATAGACTGCGTCGTCACCGAAAGCGGCTTTTGATTCGGTCTTGGCGGTCTTCACTGCGTTCTCGAGGTCGGCCTCGGTCATAGCGAGTTTCATGCCGCGCCCGCCGCCACCTGCGGACGCTTTGACGAGGACCGGGTAGCCGATTTTCTTCGCCGCCTTCTTCGCTTCGGAAATCGATTCGAGCGCGCCCTCGGAGCCGGGCACGCAAGGCACGCCGGCTTCGATCATGGCGCGCTTTGCGGCGATCTTGTCGCCCATGATGCGGATATGTTCTGCCGTCGGGCCGATGAAGGCGAGGCCGTGCGCTTCGACCATTTCGGCGAACTGGGCGTTCTCCGACAGGAAGCCGTAGCCGGGATGGATCGCGTCGGCGCCGGTGATCTCGGCGGCCGCAAGGATGCGGGATTTCTTGAGATAACTCTCCGACGACGGCGCCGGGCCTATGCAGACGCTTTCGTCGGCGAGGCGTACCGCCATCGCGTCCCGGTCGGCTTCGGAATGGACAACGACCGTCATCAATCCCATCTCCTTGCACGCGCGGTGGATGCGCAGCGCGATCTCGCCGCGATTCGCGATCAGGACTTTGTGGATCGGACGGTGCTCGGCCATCGAACTACTCGATCAGGACGAGGGGTTCGCCGTATTCGACGGGTTGAGAGTTCTGGACGTAGATGGCTTTGACGGTGCCGGCGCGATCGGCTTCGACCGGGTTGAAAGTCTTCATGGCCTCGACCAGCATCAGCGTGTCGCCCTTCTTCACCTTGTCGCCGATGTTGACGTAGGGCTTCGTCTGGGGATCGGCGGAGAGGTAGACGGTGCCGACCATTGGGGATTTCACGGCATTGTCCGGGGCACCGGAGGCTACAGCTACAGCGCCCGGGCCGGCCGGGGCAGGCAGGGAGGGCTGCATCGGGGCGTAGGTCTGAGAGGGCGCCGCAACGGCGGCATGCATGACCTGCGTTGACTGGCGCGAGACGCGGAGTTTCAGGCCATCATGCTCGATCTCGATTTCGCCGAGGTCTCCCTCGCGGAGGATGGCGGCAAGTTCGCGGATGAGACCCGTGTCGAGCTTGTTCTTGGGAGTACTCATTTTTTTTCAGCTCCTGCCTGACCGGAAAGCCGCATGGCAGCCCCCAGCGCAAGTTCGTATCCGTAGGCACCTAGCCCGGCAATCGTAGCTGTTGCAACAGGTGCAACATAGTTAACGTGCCGGAAGGCCTCTCGCGCTGCGGGATTGGACAGATGGACTTCAATGACGGGAATCTTGAGTGATTTCAAGGCGTCGTGAAGGGCGATGGACGTATGGGTATAGGCGGCGGCGTTGAGGATCAGGACCGAGGCCTCGCGGCCAGCTTCCTGGACCCATGTGACGAGTTCGCCTTCGGAATTGGTCTGGCGCAGCACAAGCGGGGCAGCCTGCGCCTGCGCCCGCAGCCGGGCGTGAATATCTTCCAGGGTATCCCGGCCATAAATCTCGGGCTCGCGCGTGCCGAGCAGATTGAGATTCGGGCCGCCGAGGACATATACCGGTTTCGACATGCGAGCCCGTTTGCGCTGGATTCTCATGTGTTGCAAGAGGGCAACAG
>NZ_JBBEBT010000253.1:0-17069 GCF_040882205.1 Hyphomonas sp. | reverse complement strand
CGCATTCGGCTCGGGGATCTAGTGCGTCAGCGTCATGTAACGCACGGTGAATGGCCCTGCCGTGACCGAAGCCTCCAGCGAGATTGTCTTCAGACGCTTGGTCTCGACGCCGCGCTCCTGCATCTTTGCGCGAACGAGTTCCGCCGTAAACGGCGTGGCATAGATCGGCGCCTTGGTCCGCAGCAGCGGATAGAGCAGTCCGATGGCGCCGATATGATCCTCGTGCGCATGGGTCAGGAACACCGCATCGATATGCTCGCCGACGAGATAGGCGGGGTCGGCGCAGATCAGGTCAATGCCGGGCGTGTCCGGGCCCCCGAAGGTTACACCTACATCCACCACGATCCAGCGCCTCGCATGCGGCGGGCCGTAGCCATACGCATTGAGGTTCATGCCGATCTCGCCGCACCCGCCGAGCGGGAGGAATACGAGTTCATCTGTCGTCGCAGCGCTATCGGGCATCAGGTCTCAACGGTTCCGTTTCCAGACTTCCAGCAACCCCCGGATCAGGACATCCTGATCGTAGTAGTCGATGGTCTCGCTCGCGCCTTCGAAGAGGGAGGCTACCCCTCCGGTGGCGACAACGGTCATGGGCTGACCATACTCGGCTTTTACCCGCCGCACGAGCCCATCAATCAGTTCAATATATCCAAGGAAAACACCCGACTGCATAGCAGACACCGTATCCTTGCCGATCACCTGCGCGGGCTTCTGGATCGCGACCCGGGGCAGCTGCGCGGCGGCCTCGTGCAGAGCCCGCATCGACAGGTAGATGCCGGGAGAGATGATACCGCCCTCAAACGCGCCGTCTGCCGCAACGACATCCAGGGTGGTGGCTGTGCCGCTGTCGATCACGATCAGCGCACCGGGATACCGGACGTGGGCCCCCAGGGCCGAGGCAATCCGGTCGGCGCCGACCTGTTCGGGGTGGCGAACACGCAGCTCGACCCCCGTTATCAGGCCGGGCTCGCCGATAAACATGGGCTCGACGTTGAGATACCGGCGCGCCAGCGTGCGGAAGTTGAACTGCGCCTGCGGCACCACCGTGGAGATCACGCAGCCCTTGGTCCGGGTCAGATCCACGCCGGACATGTCCGCCAGCCGCCAGAGCCAGGACGCATGGTCATCCGCTGTCTTGGTGGAATCAGTAGCGCTGCGCCAGCTGTGGACCCAGTGCTGCCCATCATGCAGCGCAAAGACCGTGTTGGTGTTCCCGACGTCAATTGCGAGCAACATGGCCCCTCAACTCCTGCCTATCTCGATTTCGCCGGCCCTTATGGTACGGCGTGACCCGTCCGGCAATCGAAGCAGAAGGGCGCCGTCGTCCTCGAGATCCTCGAAGATGCCCTCTGCCACCGTTTCCCCGGCCCGGACCTGAACTTGCTGACCTAAGGCTTCCGCGCGCGCCAGCCAATCCACCCGCGTACCGGCAAATCCGGATCGCGCCTGCTGAAGGCGGCGCATAAACGCCTCCCGGAGGCTCGAAAACACAGCCTCTGCGGGCGTTCCCGGGCGCATGCCCAGTTCGTGGAGGCTGGTGGCGGGCTGGGTCACGTTTTCGGGAGGGGGTACCAGATTGACGCCCATGCCGGCCGCAATCCAGAAATCCGCTCCTGCCCCGCCGGTCTCGACGAGGATACCAGACACTTTGCGCCGATCGATCCGCACGTCATTCGGCCATTTCACGCGCACGTCCGCGCCGGGCGCGTGTTCCAGCACCACATCAGTCACCGCCAGCGCCGCCGCAAACGGCAGCCGCAGGGCAACCTGCAGACCGCCCGGCTCCCGGAACATCGCGGTAGTGTAGACATTGCCGGCGGGCGAAATCCACTGCCGGTCCTGCCGTCCGCGCCCTGCGGTCTGCTGATCGGCCACAATCCACTGATCATGGAAACCGGCCGCCACGCGCCGCTTGGCTTCGGTGTTCGTGCTGTCGATGACGCCCATCCGGTAAACGGGCCAGGGCTCACTCAACGCGGGAGCCCCGCGGCTGCAAAGGTTGCCCAACCGCCTGTACCCAGTTCGCTGATGAAGATCATGAACACAATACCGGCGATGATGGCGCTCAGCACCACGGTCGCCATAACTGACAGGTCAATTGCCTCGAACTTTTCGGTCGGCTCATCGAACCACATGATCTTGATGAGCTTGAGATAGTAACCAAGAGAGATCACCGACGAGAAGACGACGAGCACGGCGAGCGCCACCAGTCCCCCTTCCAGACCGGCGCGAAGGACTTCGAACTTGCCGAAGAACCCGCCAAAGGGCGGAAGCCCTGCAATCGAGAAGATCAGCATGGAGAGCATGACGGCAAGCACAGGCTTGGTGCGCGCAAGCCCGCCCAGTTCAGAAATGCCCTCGACCATACCGCCGCGACGGCGCATCGCGAGCACCGCCGCAAACAGCCCGAGCGACGTGACCGCATAGATCGTCGAGAAAGTCAGCAAGGCCGCCGCGCCGAATTCCTGCCCGGCCGCAACCGCGACCAGCGCATAGCCCACGTTGGCAATCGAGGAGTATCCGAGCAGGCGCTTGATGTTCGTCTGAACCAGTGCGCCCAGAGAACCAATGATCATCGACAGGCCGGCGATGATCGAGACGATGATCTGCCATTGATCGATCACCGAGCCGAACACCGTGAACAGGATATTCGCGAAGACGACTGTCGAGGCCATCTTCGGCGCCGAGGCGAAGAACGCGACAACAGGCGTCGGGGCTCCTTCGTAAACGTCCGGCGTCCAGACATGCATCGGCGCCGCCGAGATCTTGAATGCAAGGCCGACGATCATCAGCACCATACCAAACAGCGCGCCGGTCGACATGCCCGCTTCGGCAATGCCGGCGAACGAGGTTGTACCCGTAAAGCCGTAAACCAGCGAGGCGCCGTAGAGCAGCATGCCAGAGGCTAGCGCGCCCAGAACGAAATACTTCAGGCCCGCTTCAGATGAGCGCGCGGAGTCGCGGTGGAAGGCGGCAAGCACATAGGACGAGAGGCTGAGCGTCTCGATGCCCATGTAAAGCGTCATCAGGTCGGCGGCCGACAGGATCATGCCCATGCCGAGGCTCGCAAAGATTATGAGCAGGGAATACTCGTAACGGGTCGTCTCATGCCGCTTCAGGAAGCCTTCGGAGATGATTAGCGCAACGCCGGCCAGCCCGAATGTGATCAACTTGGCGAAGTTCACGAATGTGTTGGTACGGACGAGTCCGCCGAAGGCTTCGCCCCCCTGGAAGTGAAGGGCTGCAAGAGCTGCTGCGCCGAACAGAGCCAGCGCGCCGAACTTGAACGACAGCGAATTGAACCGCTCGCCAAAGATCGCGCCAAGCAGCACGCCGACAAGTCCAGCCAGCGCCAGCCAGAGCTCCGGCGCTACCGTCATGAGGATGGAGGTGATGTCCAGCATGTTACTGGCCTCCGGCCATCAGCGACAGGATCCGCGCGGTCGAACTGTCTGTAAGATTGAAGATCAGGTTGGGCGCGACACCGAACAGGATCGTAAGGGCGGCTAGCGGCGCAATGCATACCCACTCGACGAGGTTCATGTCCTTGATGTCGTTGAGGTGCGGGTTGGTGATCTCGCCAAAGACCGTACGGCGGTAGAGCGTCAGCATATAGACCGCCGAGAAGATCACCCCGAGCGCCGCGCCGGCCGCCGCCCAGGTCGCGGCCTGGAAGGCGCCAACCATGGTGAGGATTTCGCCGACGAACCCGCTGGTGCCCGGTAAGCCGACGTTGGCCATCGTGAACAGCATGAAGAAGGAGGCGTAGATCGGCATGCGGCTGACGAGGCCGCCATAGGCCGCAATCTCGCGGGTGTGCATGCGGTCGTAGACAACGCCGACGATCAGGAAGAGTGCCCCGGAAATCAGGCCGTGGCTGAGCATCTGGAAGATTGCGCCCTGCACGCCTGTCTCGTTGAACGCAAAGATGCCGAGCGTAACGAAACCCATGTGCGCAACCGATGAATAGGCGATCAGCTTCTTCATGTCGGTCTGCCGCCAGGCGACGAGCGAAGTGTAAACAATCGCGATCACCGCAAGCGCAAACATCGCCGGCTGGAACATTGCGCTCGCATCCGGGAACATCGGCAGCGAGAAGCGCAGCATACCGTAGCCCCCCATCTTCAGCAGGACACCGGCAAGGATGACCGAACCCGCTGTCGGCGCCTGAACGTGCGCGTCCGGCAACCAGGTGTGAACCGGCCACATCGGCAGCTTCACCGCGAAGGACGCCATGAATGCCAGCCAGAGCCAGGTCTGGATGTTCGGATCAAACGCAAATTTTTCGAGCACTTCAAAGTCCGCCGAGCCTGCTGCGAGGATCATGTAGACCATCGCGACCAGCATCAGCAGCGAGCCGAGCAATGTGTAGAGAAAGAACTTGAACGCGGCATAGACGCGGTCCTTGCCGCCCCAGATGCCGACGATCAGGAACATCGGGATGAGACCCGCCTCGAAGAAGATATAGAACAGCACGAGGTCGAGCGCGACAAACACGCCGATCATGAAGGTTTCAAGCACGAGGAAAGCGATCACGTATTCGGTGACGCGTTTGTCGATCGAGCTCCAGCTGGCCAGAAGGCAGATCGGCGTAAGGAACGTCGTCAGCAGGATGAGCGATAGCGACAAGCCGTCCACGCCAAGCTTGTAACTGATTGGTCCGTACCAGGCATGTTGCTCAACGAGCTGGTAGCCGTCCACTGTACGGTCGAATGCGAAGAAGGCCGCAACTGACGCCACAAAGGTTGCGGCCGAAATAATGAATGCCGCGAGAAGTGCAGCCTTGCGCGACTGCGCGCTCGACTCGCCCTTACTGCTGCCGGCGGTTGCCGCACGCACAAGCATCACGAGCACCGCGCCCGCCAGCGGCAGGAACGTCATCACGGTAAGGATCGGGAAACCGCCCATCAGTTTGCTCCACCCGATCTGAGCCAGAGAACAGCGCCGAAGATGATCGCCGCACCGATGATCACGAAGGCATAATGGTAGAGGTAACCAGTATGCATCAGCGACAGGCGGCGCGAACTGACGGCCGCCAGTTTGGCAAGGCCATCGGGCCCGATGCCGTCAATGACCTTCTTGTCCGCCTTCCAGAAGATGTCCCCCAGGAAAGCCGAACCGCGAACCAGCGTCGCCTGGTAGATCTCGTCGAAATACCATTTGTTCGAGAACAGGGCATGCAGCGGTCCACCGCTGGCAGCGACGCGCGCGCCAATGCCCCGGTTGAAGAAGTAGGTGAACGTCGCGATCAGGAAACCGGCGAGGGTGACCAGCAGCGGTGCCCACAGCACCCATTCCGGAACATCATGCCGGTCGTGCAGCACATGGTTTGCTTCGGCGCGGTAGATCGCGCCTGCCCAGAAGGCTTCATTATTTGCGTCCACGAAGGCGTCGTAGAAATAGAATCCCGCAAACACCGCGCCGAGGCTGAGCAGCGCCAGAGGGATCAGCATAACCAGCGGGCTCTCGTGCGGTTTATGATCGTGGCCATGGCCATGATCATCGTGTGCATGATCGTCGAGGGCCTGCGCGTCGTGCCGATGGGCATCATGCGCATGCGCCTCATGCGGCGCAGGGCCGTGGAAGGTCATGTAGATCAGGCGCCAGGAATAGAAGCTTGTCAGGAAGGCGGCGAGCAGGCCGAACCAGAACGCCACCTCGGCGAACGAGACACCGGCGGTTGCGCCTGCAAAGGTGCTTTCCAGGATCGCATCCTTCGAGAAGAAGCCGGAGAAGCCGAACTTGGTATGCGGCAGGCCGAGGCCAATGATGGCGATCGTGCCGATCATCATCGCGGCGTAGGTCAGCGGCATGAACTTCGCGAGGCCGCCCATTTTCCGCATGTCCTGCTCATGGTGCATGCCATGGATGACCGAACCGGCGCCGAGGAACAGCAGCGCCTTGAAGAAGGCGTGCGTGAAGAGGTGGAACATCGCCGCCTCATAGGCGCCGACACCGGCCGCAAAAAACATATACCCCAGCTGCGAACAGGTCGAATAAGCGATCACGCGCTTGATGTCGTTCTGCGCCATGCCGACCGTCGCGGCATACAGAGCCGTCACCGCGCCGACCAGCGCCACCATACCGGCGGCGTAGAAAGTGTACTCGTAAATCGGCGACAGGAGGCAGACGAGATAGACGCCTGCCGTCACCATCGTCGCGGCGTGGATCAGCGCCGACACAGGTGTCGGGCCTTCCATTGCGTCCGGCAGCCAGACGTGCAGAAAGAACTGCGCCGACTTGCCCATCGCGCCGATGAAAAGGAGGATTCCGATCAGCTCCAGTGCGTAAACGCGCTGGCCGAAGAACACCATCACCGCCTCACGCGCCGGCGCGGCCTCGGCGAACATCGGCGTCACGACGGCGTTGGTGCGGATCGCGTCCAGCACCGGACCGAACTCGACCGACTTGAACACGAAGAACACGGCCATTATTCCAAGCGCGAGGCCAAAGTCGCCCACGCGGTTTGTCACGAAGGCCTTGATGGAGGCGTCGTTCGGCGCCTTCTTCGTGTACCAGAAACCAATCAGCAGGTAGGACGCAAGGCCCACGCCTTCCCAGCCGAAGAACAGCTGGATGAAGTTGTCCGCCACCACCAGCATCAGCATCATGAACGTGAAGAGCGAGAGATAGGCGAAGAAACGCGACTTGTGCGGGTCCTCACTCATGTAGCCCCAGGAGTAGAGATGCACGAGGCCGGAAACGCCTGTGATCACAGCCATCATCACGATCGACAAAGTATCTACACGGATCGCCCAATTGGCATGGAAATCGCCGACATGGATCCAGGGCATCAAAGTGATTATGTGCTGCTTCAGTTCCACCGCTGCCGCTTGCGCGCCCACCGTCAGATAGGCGTCATAGCCGGACGCGTGGTGCACGGCTTCCGCTGCGCCGCCGAGCCCTGCCGCATAGGCGATCAGCTGGTAGAGCGAAAGCGCGCCGCATGAGAGCACCGCCCCCGTGGTGACGGCCATCACGATGCGGTCGCCGATCCACTTGTGGAACAGGCCCGTCAGCGCCGCAAAGCCGGGCGCAAGGACGATATAGATGAGCAGGCTATCCGGAAGCATACTGGGGGTCAGCCTTTCATAAGGTCGACATTCTCAACCGAGATGTCGCGGCGATTCCGGAAGTAGACAACGAGGATAGCAAGCCCGACGGCCGCTTCTGCCGCCGCAACGGTCAGCACCAGCATCGCGAAGATCTGGCCCTGGATCGTGCCGGTGAAGACCGAGAAGGCGACCAGGTTGATGTTTACTGACAGGAGAATCAGCTCGAGCGCCATCAGGATGACGATGACGTTCTTGCGGTTCACGAAGATGCCGACCACGCCGACAGTGAACAGCGCCGCCGAGACGATCAGGAAGTGGAGGATGCCGAGTTCGGTCATGTCAGATCCCCTGCCCCGGAGCTGGGTCTTTCATCTCGTAGGCATCTGCGCGGCGCCGGCCGGTCTGCTTGCCGACATCCTGGCGCTTCACGTTCGGACGGGTGCGCAGCGTCAGCACGATGGCGCCGATCATGGCGATCAGCAGAATGATGCCAGCCATCTGGAACAGCAGCAGGTACTGCGTGTACATCACCGCGCCGATAGCTTCGGTATTGGTGTCAGCGCCCGGAGACGGATCGAAGTTGTCAAACGTAAGTGAACCGCTGGCCGACCAGACAAGCGCCATTTCCGCAATCAGGATTAACCCGATCAGCAGCGCGAACGGCCAGTAGCCAAGGCTACCCTGCTTCAGCTCGACGAAGTCCACGTCCAGCATCATCACGACGAAAAGGAAAAGCACCGCGACGGCGCCGACATAGACAACGATCAGCAGCATCGCGAGGAATTCGGCGCCGATCAGCACCATCAGCCCCGCCGAAGAGAAAAAGGCCAGTATCAGCCACAGCACGGAGTGCACCGGGTTGCGCGCGGCAATGACGAACACTGCCGAGAGGATCACGATGGCCGCGATCAATACAAATGCGATCAGTGCCACTGCCTTCTCGCCCCTTTTCTGTTCCGGAAAAGCCCCCTGGCCAGCCGGTCTGTGTTTCTAGTTCGGCGCGCTACCGGTACGGCGCGTCCAGCTCAAGATTCTTTGCGATCAGGCGCTCCCAGCGGTCACCGTTCGCGAGGAGGCGTTCCTTGTCGTAGAACAACTCTTCGCGGGTTTCCGTTGCGAACTCGAAGTTCGGCCCCTCGACGATGGCGTCGACCGGGCAGGCTTCCTGGCAGAAGCCGCAATAGATGCATTTCACCATGTCAATGTCGTAGCGCGTTGCGCGCCGGGCGCCGTCTTCGCGCGGTTCGGCTTCGATGGTGATGGCCTGCGCCGGGCAGATCGCTTCGCACAGTTTGCATGCGATGCAGCGTTCCTCGCCGCTCGGATAACGGCGCAGCGCATGCTCACCCCGAAAGCGCGGCGACAGCGGGTTCTTCTCGAACGGATAGTTTACGGTCGGCTTGCGGCGGAACATTTCCCGGATCGCGACCCAGAACGCGCCCGCGAAATCGGTCAGCAGCGCGCCGCGAAGAGTTTGCGCGAGGCTCATGACTGAACTCCGAAATAAGTGACGTACCCGGCCACGATGACCACCGCGGCAAGCGATGTCGGCAGGAAGATTTTCCAGCCAAGGCGCATCAGCTGGTCATAGCGGTAACGCGGCACGATGGCCTTCACCATGGCGAACATGCAGAAGCACATGAGCACTTTAAACATGAACCAGAACAGGCCCGCGAGCGCGGTCAACAGAGCATAGTCGCGCGCGAAATCGTCGCCCATGGAAACCGGGCCGTGCCAGCCGCCGAGGAAAAGGATTGTCATCATCGCGCACATCAGGACGATGTTGAGATACTCGCCGAGCATGAAAAGCAGATACGGCGTCGAGCCATACTCGACCTGATAACCAGCGACGAGTTCGGACTCAGCTTCCGGCAGGTCGAACGGGGGACGATTTGTCTCCGCCAGCGCCGAGATGAAGAACATCACGAACATCGGGAACATCACGAGGACCAGCGGGAAGTTCTGGAAGGCAAAGGCGTGCCAGTTCCAGAAGCCGCCATCCTGGTTCGCGACAATGTCAGCGAGGTTCATCGAGCCGACCATGAGGATCACAGTGATGATGATGAAACCGATAGAGACCTCATAAGACACCATCTGCGCCGCCGAGCGCAGCGCGCCCAGGAACGGGTATTTCGAGTTCGAGGCCCAGCCGCCCATGATGATGCCGTAGACACCCAGCGAGCTGATCGCAAAGAGATACAGCACCCCGACGTTCAGGTCCGAGATGACCCAGGCCGTACCCGCGTTTGTGCCCGGCGCCACCGGGATTGCCGCCCAGGCCGCGAAGGCAAGCGTACAGGTCAGGATCGGCGCGAAGATGAAAACGAACTTGTTAGCGCCTGCCGGGATAACGATTTCCTTGAGCAGGAATTTCCCGAAATCCGCAAACGACTGCAGCAAGCCGAACGGGCCCACAACGTTCGGTCCCTTGCGCATCATCACGCCGGCCCAGATCTTGCGGTCCAGCAACAGCAGAAACGCAATCGACAACAGCAGAACGAGCGTGAACAGACCGATCTGGCCGAGCACCAGAAGTGGCCCCCAGAGGCTCCCCAAAGACTCGATTGCATTACTCATGGCGCCGCCCTACTCCGCTGCTACTGCGGTGTCTAGGCTGGTCGCCAGCGCAGAACACTCAGCCATTGTGCGCGAGGCGCGGGCGATGGGATTGGTCAGGTAGAAGTCGGCTACGGCGCGGCCGAACGGCTGGCTGCCAAGCCTGTCACCAGCGGCTGGCGGCGCCGCGGAAAGCGCCGCCACACCCTTCGCGCCGGGTGCATAACCCCGGCCGGAGAACGGCGTGTTCTCGCCGGCCTTGCCGCGCAGCACAGCGCGCAGATCATCAGCCGTGTCATACGCCAGCACCTTGCCGATTACACCAGACAGGGCTCGGAAAATCGCCCAGCCCTCGCGGGCCTCGCCCTTGGGCTGCACAGCCCGCGTCGTCATCTGCACGCGGCCTTCGGTGTTGACGTAGGTCGCGGACATTTCCGTATACGCCGCGCAAGGCAGTACGATATCCGCGCGCGAAGCGCCGGCATCGCCGTGCGAGCCAATATAGATCACTTTCACCGCGGTGAGCTTCGAGAGGTCTACTTCGTCCGCCCCCAGCAGCACGACTGTCTTCAGCCCGCCACCGAGAATATCCGCCGTCGCCTTGCCGCCCTCTGCCGGCAGGAAGCCCACATCCAGCGCGCCGACGCGGCCCGCAGCGGTGTGCAGCATGCCGTAGCCGGCCCACCCATCGGCGACCGCGCCGATATCCTGCGCGAGCTTCAGCGCGGCTGAGAGGATCGCCCCGCCGTCCGCGCGGCAGACCGCCGTTTCGCCGATCACGATCATCGGGCGCTTTGCGCCCTTGAAGAACTCTGCCACCGCACTCGACGCCAGCGCGTCCGCGCCTGAGCCGATGTGCACATAAGGATAGGTCAAGTCCGCAGCTTCGCCGATTACTGCAACCTTCAGATTACCCCACAGCCAGGACTTGCGGATGCGGGCATTCCAGACTGCCGCCTCAATGCGCGGATTGACGCCCACCAGAAGCAGCGCGTCAGACCCTTCCACGCCGGCAAACGTCGGGTTCAGCAGGTAGTGTTCGCGCACGCCGCGGGCGCCGTACTGCGCGCCTGCCGGACGGCAATCTGTGCTTTTCACACCCAGACCCCGGAAAAAGTCCAGCGCAGCTTTCGCCTGCTCGGCCTCGATCAAGTCACCGGCGACGACGCCGATCTCGTCAGCGCCGACCGACAGCGCCGCTTTCACAGCGTCCAGCGCTTCCGGCCAGGTAACCGCATGCAGCTTGCCGTTCTGGCGCACGTAAGGCCGGTCGAGGCGCTGGCGTGCAAGGCCGTCCCACACGAACCGGGATTTGTCCGACAGCCATTCCTCGTTCACGTCTTCGCAGATTTCCGGAAGGATACGCATGACAGCGTCCCCCTTCGCATCCACGCGAATTGCTGCGCCCATCGCGTCCATCACATCGATAGAGGAGGTCTTGCGCAGCTCCCAGGGGCGCGCATTGAAGGCATAAGGCTTCGACGTCAGCGCACCGACCGGGCAGAGATCGATCACATTACCGGAAAGCTCAGATGTCAGAGATTTCTCCAGATATGTTGTGATTTCCGCGTTCTCGCCGCGCGAAATCATGCCGATCTCTTCCACGCCGGCGACTTCCGCCACGAAGCGGACGCAGCGCGTGCACTGGATGCAGCGGGTCATGATCGTCTTGACCAACGGACCCATGTTTTTGTCTTCGACCGCGCGCTTGTTCTCGTCATAGCGGCTGTCGGCGCGGCCGTAAGCGACTGCCTGGTCCTGCAGGTCGCACTCGCCGCCCTGATCGCAGATCGGGCAATCAAGCGGGTGGTTGATCAGCAGAAATTCCATCACGCCATTGCGGGCTTTCTCGACATAGGCGCCCTTGGTGCGGACAATCGGCGCCGAACCGTCCCTGTTCGGACGCATGTTGCCGACGATCTCCGCACACGAAGCAATTGGCTTCGGCGCGCCTTCCCACTCGACGAGGCACATCCGGCAGTTGCCCGCCACGGACAGGCGCTCGTGATAGCAGAAGCGCGGGATCTCGGCGCCCACTTCCTCGCACGCCTGCATCAGCGTGTAGGACTTCGGCACTTCAACTTCGACGCCGTCTATGATGAGTTTGAACGTGTCTGACATTATCCTTACTCCGCCGCGATCACGGCGCCCTGCACGAGCGAGCGCGGCTGCCGGTAACGCGTGATGCGTTCTTCGATTTCATGGCGGAAGTGGCGGATAAGTCCCTGGATCGGCCAGGCTGCTGCGTCGCCGAGCGCACAGATCGTGTGGCCTTCGACCTGCTTTGTCACATCCAGAAGCGTGTCGATCTCGTCGTGGGTGGCTTCGCCGCGCACCATTCGCTCCAGCACGCGCCACATCCAGCCGGTGCCTTCGCGGCACGGTGTACACTGGCCGCAGCTCTCGTGTTTGTAGAAGTAGGCGAGCCGCGCAATCGCCTTGATCAGGTCTGTTTGCTTGTCCATCACGATGACGGCCGCCGTGCCGAGACCCGATTTCAGGTCGCGCAGCGTGTCAAAGTCCATATAGGCATCCAGGATCTGTTCGGCTGGCAACATCGGCACCGACGAGCCACCCGGAATCACCGCCTTCAGGTTTTCCCATCCGCCGCGAATGCCGCCGCAATGCGTTTCGATCAGTTCACGGAACGTGATCGACATTTCCTCTTCCACATTGCACGGCTTGTTCACATGGCCGGAAATGCAGAACAGCTTCGTGCCCGCATTGTTCGGACGGCCAAACCCGGCAAACCATTGCGCACCGCGCCGCAGGATGGTCGGCACCACCGCAATAGATTCTACATTGTTGACGGTCGTCGGGCAGCCATAAAGCCCCGCATTCGCCGGGAACGGCGGCTTCAGGCGCGGTTGGCCCTTCTTGCCTTCCAGGCTTTCGAGCAGAGCGGTTTCCTCGCCGCAGATATAGGCGCCGGCGCCGTGGTGGACGTAAAGGTCGAAGTCCCAGCCATTGACATTATTCTGGCCGATCAGCTTTGCTTCGTAAGCTTCCTTCACCGCCTTCTCGAGCGCGTGGCGCTCTGCGATGTATTCGCCGCGAATGTAGATATAGCACTTGTGCGCGCGCATGGCCCGGCTCGCCACCATACAGCCTTCGATCAGCAGGTGCGGATCATGCCGCATGATCTCACGGTCCTTGCAGGTGCCGGGCTCGGACTCGTCGGCGTTCACGACGAGATAGTGCGGCCGGTCGCGCACTTCTTTCGGCATGAATGTCCACTTAAGGCCGGTCGGAAAACCTGCGCCCCCCCGCCCGCGCAGGCCAGACGCCTTGATCTGGTCACACAGCCAGTCGGGGCCAAGATCCAGCATCTCTTTGGTCAGGTGCCACGCGCCTCGCTTCTTCGCGGCTTCGAGGTCCGGCGAGTGGAGGCCGTAAAGGTTCGTGAAGATGCGGTCCTTGTCCTGCAACATGGCCTATTCCTTAATGTCCTTGCTGGAGGGCTCTTCGCGTTTCGTATTGGTCGGCGCCTTGACGTCCGGCAGGCCGGTAGCTTCCGGCGTCGGCTCCGGCGGCTTCGGCAGGTTTGGCAGCCCAGACATCTTGTTGCGGCTGCCATCGAATAGCGACGGTTCGGTCAGCACGGTCGCGCCGCCTTCCGGCGCACTGTTGACGCGGTCGATCTGCGGGCCCGGCGCTACCTCTACGCCATTACGCAGGCGGCCGAGGATGGCTGAGAAGCTCTCCGGAGTGAGGTCTTCGAAGAAGTCATCGTTGATCTGCACCACCGGCGCATTCACGCACGCGCCGAGGCACTCGACCTCTTCCCAGGACAAGCGCTGATCGTCGGTCACGAACATCGGCTTGCCTATTTCTTTCTTGCAGACCTCTTTCAGGCCTTCTGCCCCGCGCAGCTGGCACGGCGTCGTACCGCAAAGCTGCACGTGGAATTTACCCACCGGCTGCAGACGGAACATCGTGTAGAAGGTCGCGACCTCGTAGACGCGGATATACGGCATCTCAAGGCGATCTGCGACTTCGCGCATGGCGGGTTCCGACAGCCAGCCGGCATTGTCCTTCTGCGCCAGCCACAAGAGCGGGATCACCGCCGATCGCTGCTTGTCCGACGGATATTTGCCGCGCCAGAACGCGATCTTCTCTTCCGTCTCGGGCTTGAAGGCAAATCGGTCTCCGCCTGCCTCGATGTCAAACCGGCGCAAGGCCATCTATCGCTCCTTCCGGGCGGGCACGGTCACGCGCCCCGCCTCATCCATCGGCCAGAAGGGATTGAACGCCACTTCCCAGGCGTTGCCCTCCGGGTCTGCAAAATAACCGGAATAACCGCCCCAATAGGTCTTGTGCGGCGCTTTGGGGATGCGCACACCGGCCTCGCCGAGACGGCTGAAAATCGCATCGACTTCTTCAATCGAACGCGCGTTGAATGCCAGAGCAAAGCCCCGGAAACCGCCCTTGCGGTCAGCTTCCATTCCGGCATCTGCCGCCAGCTTTGTCTCGTCCCAGAGGCCCAGCGCCATGCCGCCAGCATTGAAGAACGCAACCTCGCCCTTCACGCCCCGGTCCTCAAAGCCCAGAACGTCCGTATAGAAACTAACCATCACGGCAAGGTCCTTGACCCCGAGCGTGATGATCGACAGGCGCTGTTGCGGCAGAGCGGCCATCAGACAGCTCCTGCGCGGGCGAAATCGACGCGGACAATCTTACCGCCCTTGATCGTGTAAATCGCAGCAACCTCGAACCTGTCACCGCCCGGCGCGCGCTCGACCTGCTCATGGTCGATCACGGTCGTGCCGAGATCGATCCGGTTGGCAAGCTTCGCATGGTTCCTCGGGAACTCGTAGAACATGTCTTCGTGACGCTTACGGATGGCTGCGATGCCGCTGAATGTCACGTCGCTGTTGAACGTCGCCAGTACGGCATCCTCCGCGTAGCATGCGAGAAAAGCTTCGATATCCTGTTTGTTATATGCATCCAGTTGTTTCTGGATGAGTTCAGCGGAAGCACTCACCGGTCCACCTCCCCGAACACGATGTCGAGCGAGCCCAGAATCGCCGAGACATCTGCGAGCATATGGCCCTTGGAAAGGTGGTCCATCGCCTGCAGGTGCGCGAAGCCCGGCGCGCGGATCTTCGCCCGGTATGGCCGGTTGGTTCCATCGGCCACAAGGTACACGCCGAACTCGCCTTTCGGCGCTTCGATCGGCACATAACACTCCCCAGCCGGAACGTGGAAACCTTCCGTATACAGCTTGAAGTGATGGATCAGCGCTTCCATCGAATTCTTCATCTCGGCGCGGCGCGGCGGTGACAGCTTGCTGCCAGCCAGAAGGACCGGGCCGGGGCCGTCCTTCGCCATCAGCTCGATGCATTGCTGGATGATCTTTGTGGACTCTTTCATTTCTTCCATGCGGCAGACGTAGCGGTCGTAATTGTCGCCGTGCACGCCTACTGGTATCTTGAATTCGAGTTCAGAGTAGCATTCGTAAGGCTGCGACCGGCGAAGGTCCCAGGCGAGACCGGTGCCGCGCACCATCACGCCTGAAAATCCCCAGTCCATGATCGTACGCTGGTCCACCACGCCGATATCGACGTTGCGCTGCTTGAAGATGCGGCTCTCGGTGATCAGGTCCTCGATACGCGCGAGCTTCCCGGGGAACTGGTCACACCAGGTCGCGATATCGTCGATCAGCTTCTGCGGCAGTTCTTGGTGGACGCCGCCGGGCCGGAAATAGGCCGCATGCATACGGCTACCGGAGGCGCGCTCGTAGAATACGCAAAGCTTCTCACGCTCCTCGAACCCCCAGGTGATCGGGGTCAGCGCGCCGACGTCCATCGCCTGCGTCGTCACGTTGAGAATGTGCGACATGATCCTGCCGATCTCGGAGAACATCACGCGGATCAGGCTGGCGCGGCGCGGCACGCTGATGCCGAGTAGTTTCTCGACCGCAAGACACCAGGCATGTTCCTGGTTCATAGGCGAGCAGTAATCGAGGCGGTCGAAGTAAGGCAGGCCCTGCAGGTAGGTCTTGTATTCAAGCAGCTTCTCGGTGCCGCGGTGCAGAAGACCGATATGGCTGTCTATCCGGGTCACAACTTCGCCGTCGAGATCCATGATCATCCGCAGCACGCCGTGCGCAGCCGGGTGCTGGGGCCCGAAGTTCAGCGTGAACCTGCGCTCATCTTCTTCAATCAGGTGGGCTGTGTCGGCCATGGTCTCAGACGCCTCCGCCAGCTTTCTCGTCGCCCGGGATTTCAGAGGTCATCCCTTCCCAGGGCGAGAGGAAATCAAAGTTGCGATATTCCTGAACCAGTTTCACCGGCTCATAGATTACGCGCTTCTCGAGGTCGTCATAGCGAACCTCGTAATTTCCCGTCAGCGGGAAATCCTTGCGCAGCGGGAAACCTTCGAAGCCATAATCCGTCAGGATACGGCGCAAATCCGGATGGCCCGAGAACTGGATTCCATACATATCGAAAGCCTCGCGCTCGAACCAGTTGGCCGCCGGCCATATCGGCACGCAGCTCGCCACCGTCGTTTCTTCATCCGCGCGAATGCGCACGCGGACACGGTGGTTCATCCGCATCGACAGGAGATGATAGACTACCTCGAACCGCTCATTGCGCTCGGGATAGTCGACACCGCAAATGTCGATCAGCGTCTCGAAATTGCACTGCTGATCGTCGCGCAGGAAACGCAGCAGCGCCAGGATATGATCGCGCTCTGCCAGAACGGTCAGCTCGCCCACGACAATCTGCGTCGAACGGACGGCGTCCGGCATCCGGCCGTCGATATGGGCCGCGAGATCGACAAGGTTCTCGATGTTCATTGGACTTCGCCCTTACCGTTCAATCGATCCTTCGCGGCGGATCTTCTTCTGCAATTGCAGAAAGCCGTACACGAGCGCTTCAGCGGTTGGAGGACAGCCGGGAATGTAGATGTCGACCGGCACGATCCGGTCGCAGCCGCGCACGACGCTGTAGCTGTAGTGGTAATAGCCGCCGCCATTGGCGCAGCTGCCCATCGAAATCACGTAACGCGGCTCCGGCATCTGATCGTAAACCTTGCGCAGCGCCGGGGCCATCTTGTTAGTCAACGTACCGGCCACGATCATCACGTCCGACTGGCGCGGCGACCCGCGCGGGGCCATGCCGAAACGCTCAAGGTCGTAACGCGGGTTGCCGGCGTGCATCATTTCGACAGCGCAGCAGGCCAACCCGAACGTCATCCACATCAGCGAGCCGGTGCGCGCCCAGGTAATCAGGTCGTCGGCAGCGGCTGTGAAATAGCCCTTGTCGGCCAACTGGTCCGACAGGCCCTTATAGAACGGGTCATCATTGCCCGGGGTGTAACCTTCTGCGCCGGCCCGGGCGCCGCCGAGGGCATAGGGTTTGTGCGAGTTGTCGGACATCATTCCCACTCCAGCGCGCCGCGGCGCCACTCGTAGAGGAACCCTATTGTCAGGACGCCGAGGAACCCGACCAT
>NZ_JBBEBT010000252.1:4625-17094 GCF_040882205.1 Hyphomonas sp. | reverse complement strand
GTGCTCGCCGTCTGCCAGCCCGGCCCGCCGGTGCTCGCGGCCATCTCGATGATGGCGGAAGAAGAAGACCCCGCGCTTCCGGCCTCGATGACCTTCATGGGTTCGCCCATAGATGCGCGCCTCTCGCCCACCGTGCCGAACAAGCTTGCCGAAGAGCGCCCGTTCAGCTGGTTCGAGGAGAACATGATCCACACGGTGCCGGCGCCCTATCCGGGCATGCTGCGCCGCGTCTATCCGGGCTTCGTGCAGCTCTCCTCGTTCATGAACATGAACTGGGGCCGGCACGTTGACGCACAGTGGCAATTCTTCAATCATCTTGTCGGCGGCGACGGCGACAATGCCGGCAAGCACCGCGAGTTCTATGACGAGTACCTCTCCGTGCTCGACCTGACAGAAGAATTCTACCTGCAGACCATCCAGCGTGTGTTCCAGGAACACCATCTGCCGCGCGGCATTTACAATTATCGCGGCACCCGCCTCGTGAAGCCGTCGGAAGTTCGTACCGTCGCGTTGATGACGGTGGAAGGTGAGAAGGACGACATCTCCGGCATCGGCCAGACACAGGCCGCGCACGACCTTTGCACGAATATCCCGAAAGATATGCGTACGGACTATATACAGCCCGGGGTTGGCCATTACGGCGTGTTCAACGGCTCGCGTTTCGAAACCGAGATTGCGCCGCGCGTGACGCAGTTCACACGCCGGTTCACGGACAAGAAGCTCGAGGAAGCGGCGGCTGCTAAGCGCTAGGCCGCGCAGCAGGCGGCATCGAAATCCAGTAGTTCGACATCCTGGCTGAGGTCGCCGTCCTTCGCGGGCTCCTCTCCTGCCAGCGCAGTCGACAGATACTTCTTGTTGTCATCGCAGAATACGGTTGCGACGCAGGCGGAGCCGCCCAGCCGGTCAGCGGCCATCACGGCGCCGATCAGGTTGGCACCGGATGAGATACCGACCGCCAGCCCCAGTTCGCGCGCCAGGCGCTGCGCCATGCGGATGGCATCGCCGTCGGAGACGGCAATCACTTCATTCAGTTCACGGAAGTTCACCAGCGCCGGAATGAAATCATCCGAGATACCCTGAATGCGGTGGCTGCCGATCTTGTGACCCGTAGAGAGCGTCGGCGATTCTTTCGGCTCCAGCGGATGAATGCGCACGCCAGGATGCGCCGCGCGCAGCGCCGCGCCGACCCCCATCACCGTGCCGCCCGTGCCGACCCCGGCCACGAAGGCGTCCGGTACAAGGCTGCGGCAGGCAAGCTGCGCGAGAAGCTCCGGACCCGTCGTTTCCAGATGCGCGCGCGCATTGTCGCCGTTGGAGAACTGGCAGGGCAGGAACACATCCTTGCGGGTCGCCGCAAGCTGCTGCGTTGCGGCGATGGCGCCAAGGAAGCCGCCGGCACCGCGGCTGACGAGGTTGAGGCGTGCGTCGAGGCTCCGCAGCAGGCATTTGCGTTCTTCGCTCATCCAGTCCGGCATGAAAATCTCGACCGGATGGCCGAGCGCTCGGCCGAGGGCGGCGAGCGCGATGCCGGCATTGCCGCTGGTCGCCTCGGCAATCGTGTCGCCAGGCTGGAGCGCGCCGGAGCGATAGGCGCGCGTCAGGATCGACAGCGCCATCCTGTCTTTGATCGAGCCGGTGAGATTGTAATGCTCGGCCTTGGCATGGATCACATGCTCGCGGCCCCGGTAGCGCAGGCGGACCGAGATCAGCGGCGTGCGCCCGATCAGGGCTGCAAGGCTGCGCAGGCGGGGCGGTTCGCAGGTACGAAGCGGCGGTGAGGAAATCAGGTCGCGGGCGGGCAAGGCGGACATGGAACGCTCCGGAAGGCTGGTCCAAGGATGCCGCGGCCCGCCCGCGAGATCATGTCAGAATTTCGGAACTCCGGCTCTGGAATGATGTGAATTTTCGTCTATTTATATTAATTATGAAAAATGTTGATTATACAGACCGGCTACTCCTGCGCGCGCTCCAGGCGGACGCCAGCGAATCACTCGAAACGCTGGCTGCCCGGGCCAGCATTTCGGTGAACACATGCTGGCGCCGCGTGAAGCGGCTTGAAGAGGCGGGCATTGTGCAGAAACGGGTGGCGTTGATCGATCCCGAGCGCGTCGGCCTCGGCCAGACGGTCTTCGTGGCGATCCGCACGCGGGAGCATTCCGCCGGTTGGGTAGAGCGTTTCGCCAAAGCTGTGCGCGCCATCCCGGAAGTGGTGGAGTTCTACCGGATGGCGGGGGATGTCGACTATCTGCTCAAGGTGCAGGTCGCCAGTGTGCAGGACTATGACCGCGTTTATCGCACGCTGATCAGCCGTATCGACCTTGCCGATGTGAGCGCGACCTTCGCGATGGAGTGTATCAAGAACACGACCGAGCTGCCGCTTTGAAACGGTTCCGCTTACGGAGCAATCTGCTCCGGGGCGGGCGGATCGAACATCCGCTCATGACGCTCGACAGCCGGCAGAGCCAGCGTGATCGAGATGACCCCTGCAATCGCTGCGCCGAGAGCAGCGCCGAGGACCTGGCGGAGTGTCTTTGAAAGCCGCATGCCTTCTCTCCCTCTTCTGGGGGAGTACCCTGCAAGCGATATGCCGGAGAGGCGGAGCACGCGGGCTGCCCCGCGAGTTTCAGGGCGCCGCGCCCGCGCCAGCCTCTGGCGTGCGGAAGTCGATTCCCGCCTGATCATGGCTATGATCATGGTTATCGAGCACACCGTGATTATGGATCGGCAAGGCCAGGACAGCGAGGGCAAAGGCCACGCCGGCGCCCAGCGAACCTACCGCGCGCAAGGGGGAGACTTCTTTCAGGGGCTCCATCATCGGTCCGGTCGCGACATAGATCAGCAGGCCCGCAGACAGCGCATAGAGCGCCGTAAGGGTGTCCGCGCCGAGGCCATTAACGAACAGGCCGGAAACGAGCGCGCCGAGCGGCGTGGTCGCCGCCGCCGCGATAAAGGCCCAAAGCAGGGCTTGCGTCACCTTGAACCCGTGGCGCGTGAGGATCGCGAAGGCGATGATGCCCTCGGCGAACTCGTGCAGGATCAGGCCCAGCGAGGCATAGACGCCGGACTGGAAACTCGCCGCGAACGAAACCGAGTAGATCACGCCGTCGAAGAAGGAATGCACCCCCACCGCCAGCAGCGGCGTGAAGGCTTCGGCCCGTGCCTGCCCGGCGCCTTCGGGAAAGAAGGTGCGCATCGTGAAACTGAGGAGCAGGCCCGCAAAGAAGCCGCCGAGGATGAACTTCGCCGCGCCTTGCCCTGCGCCGATGGCCTCCGGCACGATATGCAGCAGGCTCATGGTAATCAGCATGCCGCCGGCGGCGAGCGCGAACAGGCCGGACTGGCGCGCTGACCAGTCGCTGCGCATCGCTACGGCAGCAAGGCCGAGGGAGGTGACAAGCGCGGCAAGCAGGCCAAAGGAAACGGAGGCCTGTAGGGAGAAGGGCATCGGCGCAAACAGTCCTGCTGGCAATGCAGGCGACGCGCCCGGTCAGGTCCGGAAGGTGCTTGCTTGAAGTGTTATAATGTTTCAATATGACCTTGGCGAGCAGAATCTTCCGCGCCGCGCCGATGATCCAGATTTTCTTCCCGGAGATGACCCCGTGACCCTCCCGCCTGTCCGGTTGACGATGACGCTCCTGGCCCTCGGCCTGCTCGCGGCGTGCGGCCGCCCCGAGCCTGTGCAGCCCGCAGCGCCGCCCGAAGCCGGCGCGCCGGAGCCTGCGGCTGAGACCGAGACACATGCGGCCCCTGCCGCAACAGAAACCGAAGACCATGCCCACGATCAGGATGAAGGATCAGCCGGCGGTACCGCTCACGTTCATGGCGCTGCCGATCTGGCGCTGTCGCGGGAAGGCGCCGCCTTCGAGGCCGAACTGATCTCGCCGCTCGCAAATTTCGGCCTTTCGGAAGCCGACGGCGTGTTCACGGATGTTGTGACGGCGGAACTCTCCGGCCTCATCGAGCTGGTTGGCGGCGACTGCACGCCTGCCGTCCCGCACGCCGAAGCCGATACCTCCAGCGGCCATACCGACGGTCATATTCACGCCACCTGGACCTGCGCCGATCCTGACCGCGTCACCGCGCTGCGCTTTGCCGGCTTCACGGCTTTCCCGAGCTTCGAGACAGTCAACGCGGTCTACATCACGGACACCGCCCAGAAGGCGGGCGAACTGACGCCTTCCGCGCCAGAGCTTTCCCTGAAATAAGGCCGGTATGAGCCAGCCCGTCATCGAGATTGAACAGCTTGCGTTTGCCTGGAAGCAGGGGCCGCAGGTGCTGGAGGTCCCGGTCTTCCGCGTGGACGCGGGCGAGCGCGTCTTCCTGCGCGGGCCGTCCGGATCCGGCAAGTCCACCCTGCTGGGCCTGATAGCCGGCGTGCTGGCGCCCCAGTCCGGCACAATCCGGGTCCTTGGCGAGGACATGCGCGCGCTCTCACCGTCGAAACGGGATCGTCTGCGGGCAGATCATGTCGGCGTCATCTTCCAGATGTTCAATCTGGTGCCCTATCTCTCGGTCACCGGGAATGTCCTCCTGCCGCTGCGCTTTTCGCCCGCGCGCCGCAAGGCTGCCGGCGGGGACGCCGAACGAGAAGCGCGGCGCCTGCTCGCGCGTCTCGGCCTTGCGGATGAGGGCCTCCTCGCCCGCCGCGTATCGGATCTCTCGGTGGGCCAGCAGCAGCGTGTTGCCGCCGCCCGCGCGCTGATCGGCGCCCCCCGCCTGATCATCGCCGACGAGCCGACCTCCGCGCTCGACGCCGATGCGCGCGACCGGTTCATCGCGCTGCTCTCCGAGGAAGTGACCCGCACCGGCGCGAGCCTCCTGTTCGTCAGCCATGATGCCAGCCTCGCGCCGCTGTTCACCCGCGCGGTCGACCTTGCCGCCATCAACAAGGCGATGGTGGCGGCAGGGGGCAGCGCATGACCGCGCTTTTCTCCCTCGCCTGGGCCAGCCTGCTCAACCGCAAGGGCTCAGTGGTCCTCACCATCGTCGCGGTCGCGCTTTCGGTTGCGCTCTTCCTCGGCGTCGAGAAAGCGCGCAGCGGCGCGCGCGAGGGCTTCGGCAACACGATTTCCGGCACCGACCTGATCATCGGCGCGCCGACCGGATCGGTGAACCTGCTGCTCTACTCAGTGTTCCGCATGGGCAGCGCGACGGCTGAAGTCTCCTGGCCCACCTACGAGAAGATCGCCTCCCGTCCGGACATTGCCTGGACCGTGCCCGTTGCCCTCGGCGACAGCCACCGCGGCTACCGCGTGATGGGCACCACGCTCGGCTATTTCGATCACTACAAGTATGGCGGCGGCCAGGCGCTCACCTTTGCCGGAGGCCAGCCTTTCAGCGATCTGTTCGATGCCGTCATCGGCGCCGAAGTTGCACGCGAGCTTGGCTATACGGTCGGCACGCCGGTCGTGCTGAACCACGGCCTCGGCGCGGCCGATCTCGGCTCCGGCCACGAGAACCGCCCCTTCCGCGTCACCGGTATCCTGAGGCCGACCGGCACGCCGGTGGACCGCACGGTGCATGTCTCTCTGGAAGCGATCACCGCCATTCATGTCGGCTGGGAAACGGGCGCTAAAAACCCGCTGGCCGATACCATCCCCGAAGAGATGATCCGCTCTTTCGACCTGACACCCAAAACGGTTACGGCCATCTTCGCCGGGCTCGAGCGCAAGGGTACGATCCTCACCACCCGCCGCGCCATCAACACAAATCGCGGCGAACCGCTGATGGCCATCATCCCCGGCGAAGCCCTCGCCGAACTCTGGAATGTCACCTCGATCGCCGAACGCGCGCTCCTCGCCGTGTCGGCTTTCGTCATCGCAGTCGGCCTCGTGTCGATCCTGACGTCGATCCTGAGCAGTCTGAATGAACGCCGCCGCGAGATGTCGATCCTCAGGGCCACCGGGGCGCGGCCGCATCACATTTTCGTGTTGCTCGTGCTTGAGGCCGGCCTCGTCGGCTTCCTCGGTGCCGTCGTCGGCATCGCGCTGGTGCACGGCCTGATCGCTGTCCTGGCGCCGATCCTGCAGGCCCAGTACGGCGTGGCCTTCTCGATGGGCGCGCCGGGGCTGGTGGATCTGGCGGTTCTGGGCGCGGTGACGGGGGCCTCGCTGCTGATCGGTGCTGTGCCGGCGCTTGCCGCCATGCGCCGTTCGCTCGCCGATGGGCTGAGCGTCAGGCTTTAGCGGAATCGCGCCTCCGGTATGTGAAATCAGGTGCTGGCCTGTCCGCCGCCGCGCCGGTATGAAGATGTAATGACCAACCGTTTTAACGCCTTCTACGCCTCGATTCTCGCCGCCGCGCTGGTTGCCTGCACCGACGCGTCCACCCAGCCGGCGGAAGCCGCTCCGGCGGCGACCAAACCTGCGGCCACCAGCACCGCAAAGGCGCCGGAGCCGAAGGTGGGCGACAAGATCGGCGAGACCGCTGCAGACCGCGCCGCCGCCCGCGAGGCCAAGGCCGTCCAGCGCGCCGCCGATGCCAAGAAGCGCGACACCGAACTCGCCGCTCGCGGCGTCAAGCGGATCGGCTGGGAAGACCTGATGCCGGAAGGGGAGGAGGAACGCCTCGCCCAGATGTACCAGGCGCAGATGTCGATGCTCTATTCCGGCGCCGGTATCGCCGAAGGCTCGGCCGGAGATGTTGCGACCCAGATCGGCACGTTCAACACGGTCAAGGAACTGAACGGCAAGAAAATCCGCATCCCCGGCTATACAGTGCCGTTTGAATACGGCGCCGATGCTCAGATCAAGGAATTCCTGCTGGTGCCGTATTTCGGCGCCTGCATCCATGCGCCGCCGCCGCCGCCGAACCAGACCGTGTTCGTCATGGCCGACAAGCCGATCAAGATGAAAGACCTCGCGCAGGCCGTCTGGATCGAAGGCACGATCCATACCCAGACGCAGGAAAGCGACCTGGCGGATGCCGCCTATACGATCAAACTGACGGCGATCGAGGAATACACTTACTGACGTGACGATCCGCGATCCCTCCGCCATCCAGGTCGTTGCCTGGGACTTTGACGGCGTTCTCAACCGGAATGTCCAGAACGGCGTGTTCGCCTGGTCGCGCACCTTCGAGCGCGACCTCGGCCTGTCGTTGCATTCCTTCAGCCGCCACCTCTTCGACGGGCGTTTCCAGAAGGCGATGAAGGGCGAGGCCTGCCTCATCGAGATCGTCACCGAATGGACCGAGAAGAATGCCGCCCACGGGCGCGCGGATGAGATCCTTGATTACTGGTTCACCCGCGATGCCTTGCCCGACGCCGACACGCTCGCGATTGTCACGGCGCTGAAGGGGAAGGGCGTGCGCAATGTCATGGCCACCAACAATGAAGTCCATCGCACGAACTTCATCGAGCACCAGATGGGCTTCAACCTGCATGTCGAGCGCATCTTCGCTGCCGGCCGCATGAAGATCGCCAAGCCCGACACCAGCTATTTCGCGCATATCGAGGAAGAGTTGCAGGCTGACCCGTCCACGCTGCTGCTGGTTGACGACATGCATGAAAACATCCTCGCGGCGCGCGGGCGCGGCTGGCAGGCCTTCCACTTCACCGAGGGCTCGCACGCCGCACTTGCCGAAGCGCTCGGGCTTGCTGCCTAGCCGGGCGGCCTAATCCGGCGGATCGTCCCCCAGCAGGTAGCGCGGCCCAGCCCCCTTTGCGCCTGCCGCGTCCTTCACGTTGTAGAGGGCGCATTTCTTCAGCGAGAGACAGCCGCACCCGATGCAGCCATCGAGCCGGTTGCGCATCTGGGTCAGCGACAGGATCTGGGCGTCCAGTGAAGCGCGGATCGAGCGGCTGATCCGGGCCCAGTCTTCGGCGGTGGGCGTGCGCGCACTCGGCAGTTTCGCCAGCTCCGCTGCGATCGCCTCGATCGACAGGCCCAACTGCTGCGCGATGCGGATGAAAGAGAGGCGCCGGATGTCCGCACGCCGGAACCGGCGCTGGCCGCCCGGGCTGCGCACAGGCGCAATCAGGCCTTTCGCCTCGTAGAAACGGATCGCGGACACGGACAGGCCAGTCCGGGCCGCCATGTCGCCGATCAGCATCACATCGTCCGCGCGCATCGCGCAACCTCCGAAAATAGTTCTTGACCTCAATCTAGGTTGAGGTTGCAGGCATGCTGGCGTCAACCCCTTGAAGCTACTCAAAAGGAGACCGGGACCATGACGCAGGTCAGGATTGAGCATGTGAACGTAAGTGTCAGCGACCCGGCCCGGACGGCCGCGATGCTGATGGATCTCTTCGGCTGGCACATCCGCTGGCAGCGCAAGGCGGCCGGCGGCGGCGATACCATCCATGTCGGATCGGACACGGACTATCTCGCCGTCTATGCCCTCCGGCCGGACGCAAACGGGCGTGCGCAGTTCGCCAAGGGTGCGCCGCTCAATCATGTCGGCATCGAGGTCGGCGACCTGGACGCGGTCGAGCGGCGGGTCATCGCGCGCGGCCTCGTCGCGTTCGCCCACGGTGACTATGAGCCCGGCCGGCGCTTTTATTTCTTCGATGAAGACGGGATCGAATACGAGATCGTCAGCTACACAAAACCCTGAGCGAGCAGGAACACACCAGCCCTGAGCCCGCCCCGTGCGCGGCACGCGGAACATGCCTGGGCAAAAAATCCGGGGCGCCTTTTGGCCCCCCCCTCACTACTCTACACTGTACTCTACTGTTCCCGAGAATGCAGGACGAATCCTAACGCTCCGTGAACGCCTTGGCGCGACTAGCTCTGTTTGGCGAGCAGGTTGCGGATCTCTTCCAGCAGCACTTCCTGGCGCGGCGGGGCCGGAGGCGGGGCGGCGGCTTCCTTTTTCTTCAGGTTGTTCATCGCCTTCACCACGAAGAACAGGGCGAAAGCCATGATCACGAAGGCGATGATGTTGTTGATGAACAGCCCATAGGCGATCACCGGCGCGCCGGCGTCGCGCGCGGCGGCCAGCGACGTGAACGTACCTTCGCCGAGGTTCAGGAACATGTCCGAGAAATCGGCGCCGCCGGTGAGGCGCCCGAGGATCGGCATCATGATGTCGTTGACTAGCGACGAGACGATGGTGCCGAAGGCGCCGCCGAGGATGAAGCCGACCGCGAGGTCGACGAGATTGCCCTTAAGGGCGAATTCTTTAAATTCCTTAAGCATTTTATGCCCCTTCTGCACACGGCCAGAGGCCTGAAAGCCCCATGTCCAGATTGCGGGGTTCGAACTCAGCGTCAAGCGGGGGGCGCATGCAACGCGAGCATTGCGGGCGTTTATCGCGCCTCGGGATCGTCGCCGCCATTCACGCGGGCGCGCAGTTCCTTGCCGGCCTTGAAGAAGGGTACGGCCTTGGCCGGAACCTTGACCGGTTCGCCGGTGCGCGGATTGCGCCCCTTGCGGGCATCGCGCTTGCGCACGGAAAACGCACCGAAGCCGCGCAGCTCCACCCGGTCACCGCGCGCGAGCGCGCCGCCGATTTCCTCCAGGATGACGTTCACGAGCTTTTCCACGTCTTCGTGACGCAGGTGCGGGTATTCAGCCGCGAGCTTGTCGATGAGTTGGGACTTCAGCATCCTGTTGATAATAAACGCATTTGCGGCGGAAGCGCTAGGCCCCCGCCGCAAACATTGCCTGAATTTTAGGTTGGCTCCGGTCCGCAACCTACCGGTATCAGCCTTCGGACATCAGCTCTTCAGCCTGGCCCTTCCAGTCGTCACGCTCCATCCGGCCCTGGAAAGCGAGCTCTTCTTCGAGGCTCGACACCTGCTCGTCGGACAGGGCAGCGATCTGCCAGAAGTGGAAGATGCCGGCTTCGTGCAGCTTCTTTTCGAAGGCCGGGCCGACGCCTTTGATCTTCTTCAAATCGTCGGCGTCACCTTGTGCGGCGGTCAGACGGCCACGGGCGTCGAGCGACTTGGCATCGCCTTTTGCAGCCGCAGGTGCGGCCCTGGCCTTGGCTTTGGTGCCCGACGAGGCAAGCGCCGCGCCGAGGATGTCACCGAGGGAGGCGCCGGCATCGGCCGAGCCATACTGGGCAACGGCTTCGGCTTCTTCGGCGATCTCAAGGGCCTTGATCGAGAGCGAGACACGGCGCGAGGCACGGTCGAACGTCACGACCTTTGCGTCGACCTTGTCGCCAACCGCAAAGCGCTCGGGGCGTTGGTCTGCCCGGTCACGCGAGAGGTCCGAACGGCGGATGAAGGTGCGGACTGCCGGCGTGCCGAATTCGACTTCCAGACCACCCGAGGTCACTTCCACCACGGTGCAGGTCACGGTCGAGCCGCGCTTGATGCCGCCGCCTTCGCCGCCGCCGCCGCTGCTGGCAGCTTCGATCGGGTCACCGGACAGTTGCTTGATGCCGAGCGAGATGCGCTCCTTGTCCACATCGACGTCCAGCACTTTCGCACTGACGCGGTCACCCTTGGTGAAGGCTTCGATCGCCTGGTCACCGGGCTTGTCCCACGAGATATCGTTGATGTGCACCATGCCGTCGAGGTCGGGGCCGAGGCCCACGAACAGGCCGAACTCGGTGATACCGCGCACTTCGCCCTCGATTTGCGAGCCAACCGGATGTTCGGCAAGGAAGGCGTTCCATGGATTGTCCATGGTCTGCTTGAGGCCAAGCGAGATGCGGCGCTTGTCGCTGTCCACGTCCAGCACTTCCACTTCGACTTCCTGCGAGGTCGAGAGGATCTTGCCAGGGTGCACGTTCTTCTTGGTCCAGCTCATTTCGGAGACGTGGATCAGGCCTTCGACACCATCTTCCAGTTCCACGAACGCGCCGTAGTCGGTGATGTTGGTGACGATGCCCTTCAGGCGCGCGCCTGACGGGTAACGGGCCGAGATATTGTCCCACGGATCCGAGCCCAGCTGTTTCATGCCGAGCGAGATACGCTGGGTTTCCGGGTTGATCTTGATGATCTGGACTTCGACTTCCTGGCCGACTTCGACAACCTGCGACGGATGGTTGATCCGCTTGTAGGACATGTCGGTGACGTGCAGCAGGCCGTCGATGCCGCCAAGGTCAACGAACGCACCGTAATCGGTGATGTTCTTGACGACGCCTTTGCGGACATCGCCCTCTTTCATGTCGGAGACGATTTCGGCGCGCTGTTCGGCGCGGCTCTCTTCGAGGATCGCACGGCGCGAGACAACGATGTTGCCGCGGACGCGGTCGAGCTTGAGCACCGCGAACGGCTGCACTTCGCCCATCAGCGGGCCGACATCGCGCACCGGGCGGATATCAACCTGCGAGCCGGGAAGGAAGGCGTTGACGCCGCCGAGGTCGACCGTAAAGCCGCCCTTGACGCGGCCTGAGATGGCGCCCTTGACAGGCTCGCCCTTGGCGAAGCTGCGCTCGAGCTTGACCCAGCGCTCTTCGCGGCGGGCTTTCTCGCGGCTGAGGACGGCCTCGCCGAGCGCGTTCTCGATCCGGTCGAGATAGACATCGACGATGTCGCCAGGAGCCGGCTGTTTGTCCTCGAGGGAAAATTCCTTGATGTCGATCCGGCCTTCGGTCTTCAGGCCGATGTCGACGACGATCGAGTCACTGTCGATGCGCAGGACGGTGGCCGGGATGACCTGGCCTTCCTTCATGGCGCCAGCGGCGGCCGAGCTCTCGAACATCGAGGCAAAGTCGGCGGGGGTAGGGTTCATTGACTTGTTCATTGGGTCTCCGGGGAAGGGCTCATGGACGGTTCTGAGGCAGGCGTGCACCATTGCAGCCTGCGGACATCCGGCCCCATCAGTGTATTGGGGGGTGGTCTGATTTTCGTTGCGGCGCCGCCTGTTTGGATTGAGCCTTTCGGCCCTCAACCGGTCTTTCCACGGGCGAGGGCAGCCTCTACAGCCGCCACCGCCTTTTCCACAGCCGCGTCTATAGTGAGATCAGTGGTATCTATCAAGATGGCATCGGCGGCCATCGCGGCGGGGGCATCGGCCCGGCCCTGGTCGCGCGCATCGCGGATTTTCAGCTGCTGGGTCACGGTTTCCAGGGAGATCGGGTCGCCGCCCTCGGACAGTTCCTTCCAGCGCCGGGCCGAGCGCTGGTTAACATCGGCGTCCACCCACAGCTTCACATCCGCGTCCGGGGCGATCACCGTGCCAATATCGCGCCCGTCCAGCAGCGCGCCCCCGGCCTGCGTCGCGAAGGCCCTCTGCAGCTCGAAAAGGGCCTGACGCACCGAGGGGATGGCCGCCACCACGCTCGCCGCCTTGCCGGCTTCGGCCGAGCGCAGCTCGTGTTCGATGAAATCGTTGAGGTCCAGTGACCGGGCAAGGTCCGCCAGCGGTCCGGCTGCGTCCAGCGCCACGCCATGCTTGAGCGCGGCCACGCCCACCGCCCGGTAAAGCCGCCCGGTATCCATATGCGCCAGCCCGTACCAGCCCGACAGCCGCTTGGCGATCGTGCCCTTCCCGGAAGCTGTCGTGCCGTCAATCGCGATGATCATGCAGGCGGGGAGTGCGGCAGGGCATATACTGAGTCAAGCGGC
>NZ_JBBEBT010000252.1:0-4525 GCF_040882205.1 Hyphomonas sp. | reverse complement strand
ATCCCGCCGTCCAGCCGGATGCACTGGCCGTTGAAATACGTGTTCCGCGCCAGCTCGAGCGCCAGCGAGGCATACTCCTCCGGCTTGCCGAGCCGTTTCGGAAACGGAACCGACGCCGCCAGCGAATTCAGCACCTTTTCCGAGGCGCGCAGCATGAGCGGCGTCGCGAAGATGCCAGGCATGATGCAGTTCACGCGGATGCCGAGGTCCATCAGGTCGCGCGCCATCGGCAGCACGAGGCCGTTGACGCCCGCCTTGCATGATCCGTACACGACCTGTCCGATCTGCCCGTCCTGCGCAGCGACCGATGCAGTCAGCGTAATGCTGCCCCGCTCGCCGTCTTCCAGTTCCGGAAGGTAGGCCATCCCTTCCGCCGACATCGAGGCGATACGGTAGGAAGCGACCAGCACGCCTTCGGCGCCGAAGGCATAGTCGGCCGTTGGCAGGCGTTTGTACTTCGCGTTGTCCTTGTCCCAGCTCAGCGTCTTGCCGCCCTTTGCCGCCATCGCGCAGTGCACGGTGATGCGCTCCTGGCCATGTGCCTTCCGGGCCTTCTCGAAGCCCGCCACGCAACTGTCTTCGCTCATGATGTTCACATTGCAGAAGATGCCGCCGAGTTCCCGGGCGGTTGCTTCGCCGGCCTCTTCATTGATGTCGAAGATGGCAACCTTGGCGCCCGCCTTGGCGAGGGCGCGCGCGGTGGCCTGGCCAAGGCCGGAGGCGCCGCCCGTCACGACGGCGGCGGTGTCTTTGGTGATCTGCATGGTGGTCTCCCTTGGGTATCTTTTGTCTGTCTGCGGATGGATCAGGCGGGCTCGGCAACGAAGCCCTTCCAGGTTTTCATGTAGGTGAGGAAGGCCGGGCCGAGGCCTTCGGCCTTCAGGTGCGCTTCCGGCACAGGCAGGGCGATCGGCTGGAAGCCGGCATCCGCCGCCACCTTTTCCGGAAAGTCATGGTGCAGGATCGCCGCGCGCCCGATCACCACATAGTCGAGCCCGTCATCCAGCGCGCGCTGGCAATGCGCGCCGGTCGTGATCTTGCCGGCGGCGCCCAGCCGGCACTTACCGCGCGCCAGGTCGCTGAACCATTGCAGCAGCGACTTGCCCTTGAAGCCCGCGTCCTCCGGCTCCTTGAAAACATCCCAGAGCGACATATCGAGATAATCCACCTTGCCGCCCAGCATCAGGCTTTCGGCAAGCCGCAGGATCTCGCCGATATCCATGCCGAAACGCTCGGGCGACAGGCGCACACCCAGCGAGAAATCCTTGCCGCAGGCCGCGCGCACGCCGTCGATACATTCGTCGAGGAAGCGGCGCCGGTTCTCCGCGCTGCCGCCGTATGCGTCAGTGCGCAGGTTCACCTCTGCCGAAAGGAACTGGCAGATCAGGTAGCCATGCGCGCCGTGCAGCTCCACGCCGTTGAAGCCGGCTTTTTCCGCGCGGATCGCCCCCGCAATGAACGCATCGCGTGAGGCCTTCACTTCGTCGAGGCTCATCGCCCGAGCGCCGAACTCTTCGTTCGCGGAGGGGCAATGCGGCGCCTCGCCGATCAGCTCCCTGGGCGAGCGCATGCCGGCATGGTGCAGCTGCACCACCGAATGCGTGCCCTGCGCGTTCAGCGCCGACGCCAGCCGCGTCAGGCCCGGCAGGTGCCTGTCATGGAAAATGCCCAGCTGTCCGGGAAAGCCTTGTCCCGCCGCCTGTACATGCGCAGCGCAGGTCATGGTCAGGCCAAAGCCCCCTTCGGCCCGCTTTGTCAGCCAGCGAAACTCGTCATCGCTGAGCACGCCGTCCGCATGGCTCTGGAGATTGGTCAGCGGCGCCAGCATGAAACGGTTCTTCATGGCCGGGCCGCGCGCGAGGGAGAGGCGAGAATGGAGGTCTGTCATGCCTCCACCATGGCGCCCATAGCGCGCAGGTCAATTCTGCCGCCGGGGCAGGGCGCCGGCGTCCGGGGCGGAATTGACGGCGCGGTCGTTGCGCGAACAAGATGGCACCTGGAGGCTGATGCATGACGGATAAAACTGAAGATGCCGCGCGGGCGCTCCTCGCAGAGCTTGTGCCTGCATCTCCGAGCGCCGCGCCCGGCCAGAACATTCTACCACCGAACACCCGGCGTGATGTCGGCGCGACGCCGCTCTGGCGCGCGCATGAGGGGCCCGCCACCCTGTTCGTCCATGGCTGGGACGACACGCACCGCATCTGGCGCCGGTTCGCGCAGGACTTCATCGTCAACGCCCGCCCCGTGCTGCTGATGGACCTGCCCGCCCACGGCGCTTCGAAATCCACCGAGTTCGGGGGCGAACATGCGGGCCGCTCGGTCCACGCCGTATGGGAGGCCGAGGCACCGCTCGATGCAATCATCGCCCATTCGTTCGGATGCGTCGCGACGGCAAATGCGCTGAAGAACGGCGCCAGGGCCGACTATGTCATCCTGATTGCGCCGCCCGTCCTCGGCTGGGCGGAAAGCAAGCGCCGCACCGGCACTGAGCCAGCCGTCATCGACCGCGCGCTGGAAATCTTTGAGGCGTCCGGCGGCGGCGAGCTCGCCCCGTTCGATTTTGCGGGCGCGCTGTCCGGCTATGAGGGGAAGCTGCTCTTCATCGGCTCGGACGCAGACATCGTCTGCCCGCTCGAAGACATCGAAATCGTCGCCGCCAGATTGCCCCGTGCGGAAGTCTATGGCGTTTCCGGCCCCGATCACCGCGCGCTGTGCCTCGACCGCGAGGTGCTGTCGAAAATCCTCGACTTCCTTGGCTATACCTGAGCGCGCGCCGACGCTTATCCCTCGCTGATGTCCGCCCCCAGCAGCGCCATATGCCCCAGGAATTCCGGATAGCTCGTGTCGATCATCGAGACGTCATCCACGCTCACCGGCTTTTGTGCCGCAGTTCCCATCACCAGCGCGCTCATCGCGATACGGTGATCGTGGTGCGTGGCCACGAGGCCGCCGCCCGGCACCGGTCCGCCGCAGCCTTCAACAACAAAGCCGTCTGCAGTCTCCTCCACGCCAACGCCGTTGCCTCGCAGCATGGCGACGATAGCCTTGATCCGGTCGCTCTCCTTGACGCGCAGTTCGTCCGCGCCGGTCACCCGCGTCTCACCTCTGGCGAACGCCGCCAGCACAGCGAGTATGGGAAACTCGTCAATCATTGAGGCGACCAGCCGCTCTGGCACTGCAATCCCGGTTAGGCCTGCATAGCCCGAATGCAGGTCGATCAGCCGCTCGCCGGCCGCTTCCCCGCGCTCTTCGGCGCCGAGATGCGCGCCCATCAGGTTCGCCGCGTCATAGAAGCCCGACCGCGTCGGGTTCGACATCACGCCCTCGACCATCACATCGCCCTGCGGCGACACGATGCCCGCCGCGATCAGAAAAGCTGCCGAGGACGGGTCGCCCGGAATGGCGGCGTCGAGCGCGAAGAGGGGCTGCTTGCCCCTGATGGAAATTTCAGTCTCGCCGCTACCCGGCCGGGCCGAGAAGCTGATTTTCGCGCCGAAGCCCTGCAGCATCCGCTCAGTATGATCCCGCGTCGCCCTGGCCTCCAGCACCGTGGTCGTGCCCACTGCATTGAGACCGGCCAGCAGGATGGCGGACTTCACCTGAGCGCTCGCCTGCGGCGGCTTGTAACAGATCGCGTTCAGGGCGCTCGATCCTGTCAGCGCAAAGGGCAGGCGCCCCTCTTTGCCGGCAGTGTCCTGCATCCCCATCTGGCGCAGCGGATTAAGCACCCGGTTCATCGGCCGGGAAGAGAGGGACGCGTCCCCGCACAGCTCCGCCGTCAGGTCAAATCCGGCCATCACACCCATCATCAGGCGCGATCCGGTGCCCGAATTGCCGAAATCCAGCACGTCTTTGGGCGACCTCAACCCAGCCCCACCGACCCCCGTCACCTCCCAGGCGCCGGGGCCGGTATTGGTCACGGCGGCCCCCAGCGCGGCCATCGCCCGGCCGGTCCGGATGACATCGTCCCCCTCGAGCAGGCCGGCAAACCGGCTCGTCCCGGCGGCCAGGCCCCCGAAGATAAGAGCCCGGTGGCTGCAGGATTTGTCGCCCGGCGCGCGGATGGAACCGGCGAGGCGCCGGACGGGTCGGCTGGTCCAGACCATGGTGGAAAGCCCTGTATTAAAGGAGATCAAGTCGGCAATTCGGGCTTTGACAGCGCCGGGCGTTCATGGCAAGCGCGCGGCCAACTTCAAATTGGCTTTCCCACTCACAAAAAGGAGCGCGTGCCCGTGTCCAAGGACAAGCTCGGTATCAAGCAGGTCTGTCCGTCCTGCGAATCGCGATTCTACGACCTGAAAAAGCGTCCGGCCGTCTGCCCCAAGTGCGGCGCGGTGTTTGACCCCGAAGACGAGGTGATCCGCACCACCATCACCAAGGTGAAGGCGAAAGCCGCCCGCGCCGCGGTCAAAGCCGTGGCCGAGGATGACGACGAGGCCGAGGAAGAGGATGACGCCGTTATCCGCGACGATGACGATGACGCCGCCGAGACCGAAGAGGTCGAGGACGACGAGGATGAAGAGGA
>NZ_JBBEBT010000251.1:0-17286 GCF_040882205.1 Hyphomonas sp. | reverse complement strand
CGGAGGCCGGGCTGGCAAAATCGCGCCGGCCGGTCTGTAACGATTGTCTCGACTGGAGCATGCGGCGCCATCACCTGGCTGGGCAGGTGGGCGCAGCCCTCCTTGTACGTATGTTCGATCGGAGATCGGCGAAGCGTGTGGCGGGCAGCCGCGCGATCCAGTTCACGCCTTCCGGCGAAGCGACGCTGCGGACATGGCTTCGCGCGCCGACCTGACGGGGGCGAAACTCAGGCGGTGAATGTTGCAGGGGCCGAGGCGGCTAAGCGCTTCGGCATGGGCGGCGGTGCCGTAGCCCTTGTGCTGGCTGAAGCCGTAGCCGGGGTGGGCGGCGCAGAAGACTTTCATCTGCGCGTCGCGGTGGGTTTTCGCGAGGATCGAGGCGGCGGAGATGGCGGGCTCGGTGAGGTCGCCCTTGATGATGGCGCGGGCGGGAGCGGGCAGGTTTTTTGGGAGCGCGTTGCCGTCGATGAGGATGGCGGCGGGCGCGTGGGCGAGGGCGGCGAGGGCGCGCGTCATGGCGAGGAAGGTTGCCTCGCGGATGTTGAGGCGGTCGATCTCCTCGGGGCTGGCCTCGGCGACGGCGAAAGCAAGGGCGCGTTCGCGGATCAGTGGGGCGAGGCGGTCGCGGGCGGCTTCTGTGAGTTTCTTGGAATCGGTGAGGCCGGGAATGGGACGCGCCGGATCGAGGATCACGGCTGCGGCGGTGACCGGCCCGGCCCAGGGGCCACGGCCGGCTTCATCGACGCCGCAGGTGAGGAGGGGAGGGCGCATCGCGGTAGGGTAAGCGGGAGTCGGGGCGGGTGGCCAGACGGGGCACGCATTGACGCACGCGCGGGGCAGGATTATCGGAGCGCGCGAGATTATCCAGCGCGCACCCCGGCAACAAAAGCGGACCCGCCTTGCGGCGGTACGGGCGCGTGGGCGTGAGCGACAGGGCGGCTGAGCCCGCGTTCCCGACCGGCCCGATGCCCGCCCGGACCCCCGCGGCGGGCTTTTTCTTTTTCCCATCCTGACGGAGTGAGAAATTACACCGATGACTGATGACGTGAGCGAGACCACCGTGCGCGCGATAATGGCGTGCACCTTGCCGAAGACGGCCTGGACGCATACGGCGCATTTTGCGGCGGCGCTCTGGCTGCTGCGCCACCTGGGAGAGGTGGGCGCGCGGGCAGACATGCCGGGGCTGATCCGCGGCTAAAACGGGCCTTTAGGCGGACGGAATACGGACACCGGGGGCTATCACGAGACAATCACGCAGGCCTCGCTCACGACGGCGGCGGGGGCGATGCGTGCGGCGCCGCTGCATGTGGTGCTGGCGGAGCTGATGGCGGGGCCGTGCGGACGCTCGGACTGGATCTTTGCACACTGGTCACGCGAGATTTTGTTCTCGCCGCAGGCGCGTCGGGCCTGCGCGGCGCCGAACGTCGCGCCGCTTCCCGCGGGGTGAGGGCTGGATTTGGGCGGCGCGCAGCGCCAGCATCGGAAAAACGGAGGAGACGGTCATGGATCTGGGACTGAAGGACAAGGTGATCTTCATTGCGGGCGCGAGCCGGGGGATCGGGCAGGGGATGGCCGAGGTGCTGCTGGAAGAGGGCGCGAAGGTGGCGCTGACCGCGCGCGGTCCGCAGGCGCTGGCTGAGACGAAGGCGGATTTCGCGAAGCGCTTCGGCAAGGACAAGGTCTGGAGCTTTGCGGGCGACCTGACGCAGACAGCGCCCATCGAGGCGGCGCTGGCTGCGTGCGAGGCAGAGTTCGGGCCGATCACCGGGGCGGTGGCGAATGTGGGCTTGTCGCCTTCGCCGTTGGGGCTGCAGGTTTCGGATGACGAGTGGCAAGCCGGGCTGGACCAGAACCTTAACTCGGCGTTTCGCCTGGCGCGCGGTGCCATACCTCGCATGGCGAAGAATGGCGGCGGCAGCTTCCTGTTCATCAGCTCCATCGCGGGGCTGGCGGCGCTCGGCACGCCGCTGGACTATGGCGCGACGAAAGCGGCGGTGAACCATCTTTCGACGAGCGTGGCGCGGTTCGCGTTCGATACGAATGTCCGTGTCAATACAATCGCACCGGGCAACATCATCTTTCCGGGCAATAACTGGGAGAAGCAGTCGACCGGACCGCGGGCGGACAACTGGTGGCGCTGGATCAAACGGGAAGTACCGATGAAGCGCTTCGGCACGACGCGCGAGATCGGCGATGCGGCCGCGTATTTGCTGAGCGAGCGGGCGAGCTTCATCAACGGCGCAGTACTGGCGGTCGATGGTGGGCAGACGCGGTAGCTTTGCGCTACGCGAGGCCGCCGCTCGCGCGCCGGCAAGCGGATTTGAGAATTCTTCATTGCGCTTGGCATTTGCTTCGCAAACCCCCGGATGACGGCAAACCAAAGCACGCAGATAATCCGTTAGCGAATTATTCGAGGCCCGCGCCGACGACCGGTTTCAGGATGATCTTTTTGGTTGGCGCGGCGAAACAGTCGCCGCGCTTCATGGTGATCTTCGAGGGGAAGCCCTTTTTCTGGAACTTCAGTTCCACGATGCCCCAGCGTTCCCAGATCAGACCGTCCGGCGCGACGATGCCGGCGGCGCAGGTCTTGCCAACATAGACAGGCTCGACCCAGTAGCCCGTGAAGGTAGCGCGATTGTCGGTGTTGCCGCCGAGGCCGGGTACGAAGATGAAGGATTGTTCGACGCCCATGACAGGAGTGTAGCCGAGGACGGCGGTGTTGCCTTCATCGCTGACATAGGTGACCTGGTTGCCGTTCGGCAAGGCCCAGACTTCGTCGGCAAGCGCGGGCAGGGCCAGCGCGGCAGCAAGGACGGCGGCAGCAAGTGTGCGGAACATGGATTCGTCTCCCCAAAGATGAGCGCAGCTAATCAGACCAACGAAAAATAGATAGCCTGAATGTGCGCGCGCCTACACGACGCGGCCCTTGAGGCTGGAGAGCCAGGGCAGGAGGGCGGCGTTGACCTCGGCGGGGCGTTCCTGCTGGGTCCAGTGGCCGCAGCCGGGGAGGACGACGGCTGTTTCTAGGTTTGGAACGGCGCGGCGCATCTTGCCGATGGGGTCAGTGACCATGCCGAAGCCGTTGAAGGCTGGATCCTTGTCGCCGGCGATGAAGCAGGCGGGCTGGGTGATGGTCCGATCACGGAAGGGGGAGAGGTGTTCAAAGTCGCGCGTGTGGTTGCGATAGCGGCTGATTGGGCCGAACAGGCCGCAAGCGCGGAACTCGTTTTCGTAATAGGTGAGGTCGGCTTCTGTCATCCAGCCGGGCATCGCGGCGGGTACGGTGAGGCTGTCCATCAGCTTTGCGCTGGACGGCAGGCCAAGTTTCCATTCGCCTTCCTGCGCATCGCCGGAAATAGAATAGTAGAAGCCGGCGAGGAAGCGGCGCAGGTCTGCCTCGAGATCGGCCTCGGCGCGGCCCGGATTGCGGAAATAGGATTGGTAGAAGAACCTGTCGCGGTCGTCGAAGACGCGCTGGATGACATCGTCGAAGGAGAATTCCGGGGCGCCGTAGAAGGGCACGGAGAGGGCGGCGACGGCGGCGATCCGGTCCGGGCGGGTTAGGGCGGTGTTCCAGACCTGCGGGGCGCCCCAGTCATGGCCGATGAGCGTGAAGGGCGCGTCCGGCGAGAGGACGATGCCGACGCCGAGGATGTCGGCGATGAGGGCTTCCATACGGTAGTCGGCGACTTCCGGCAGGCGGGACGAGCCGCCATAGCCGCGCACGTCCATGGCGGCGGCGGTGAAGCCGGCTTCGGCGATGGGGGCGATCTGATGGCGCCAGGAATACCAGCTTTCCGGAAAACCATGGACCATCAGCACGAGCGGGCCCGAGCCTTCGAGCGCGATGCGGATTTCGGCCGCGCCGGCGTTGATCTGGCGGAATTCTGGCATGGGGCTCTCCCGTGGATGGCAGGATGCTGCGGCCGGTTGGGACCGCGCGCAAGACGCTCCCGAAGGGAAGGCCTTGCGAATTGGCACGGCGCAGGGTTCAGTTGTGGCATTCATCCGGATTGAAGAGGCCTTCCTCCCATGACCGAAATGCTGATGACTCCCGTCTTCTGGGGCAGCCTCGCAACCCTGACTTTTCTTGAGATCGTCCTCGGGATCGACAATATCCTTTTTATCTCGATCGCCACCGGCAAGCTCGAGGGCAAACAGCGCCAGCAGGCTCAGCGCATCGGCATCTGGGGCGCGATGGGCCTGCGCATCCTGATGCTGGGCCTTATCTTCTGGATCATCCAGCTCGATCGCCATGCCCTCTTCCATGTGCCGCCGGATGTTGCGCTGATGGTGGCGGGCGGCGACAAGCTGGCGGCGGAACATATCGGCGAGGTGACGATCAAGGACCTGATCCTCCTGACAGGGGGGCTGTTCCTTCTCTGGAAGGGAACGCAGGAGATCCATGCCTCGGTGGAGGGCCGCGGGCATGAGGAGGCCTCCGCCAAGTCCACCTTCAGCGCGGTGATCATTCAGCTGTTCATCATCAACATCGTGTTCTCACTGGACTCCGTGATCACCGCCATCGGGATGACCGATGTGCTGGTGATCATGGTGGCGGCGGTCGTTCTTTCGACGATCGTGATGGCGGTGGCGGCGAATCCGCTGTCGAAGTTCATTGCCGAGCATCCGACGACGAAGATGCTGGCGCTGGCCTTCATCCTGCTGGTCGGCGTGGCACTGGTGGCGGACGGGCTCGGCTTCCATATTCCGCGCGGGTATCTCTACTTTGCGATTGCCTTCTCGCTGGGGGTGGAGCTTCTGAACATCCGTACACGGACGAAGTTGGCGGTAAAGGGGCATTGATTCAGCCTTGCCCCTCTTCTCCCGGGGGAGAGGGGGCTTAACGGACGGAGGGAAACATGACGGCGCATCATATCAAGCTTGAAAAGACCGAAGACGGGATTGGCATCCTGACCATCGACCGCGCGGAGAAGCGCAATGCCATGACGTTCGACATGCTGCATGCCTTTATCTCGAAGGTGCGGGAGGTGGCAGCGGATGATTGTGTCCGAGCGCTGATTGTCACCGGGGCTGGCGGCACCTTCTGCGCGGGCACGGACCTTGCGGACCTTGCGACGAAGCCCGGCGCGACGCGCGGTGTGCGGGGCGAGGCGCATGAGAGCGATGTCTGGTGGCCTCTGGTATCGTGTCCGAAGCCGGTGATCGGAGCGATTGACGGATTTGCCGTCGGTATGGGCGCAGAGTTTTCCAGTCAGTGCGATGTGCGTATCGTCACGAACCGGGCACGGTTTGCCTGGAACTTCGCGCACCGGGGGCTGGTGCCGGACACAGGCGCAGGCAGCTGGATCCTGCCGCGCCTGATCGGGCACAGCCGCGCGCTGCGTCTCCTTTATTCGGGCGGTTTCCTCGAAGCGGCGGAGGCGAAGGAGATCGGCTATGCCAACGAGATCGTCGCGCCGGAAGCGCTGATGGACGCGGCGCTGACTGAGGCACGGCGGTATCTCGCCTCGTCGCCCTTCTCGATCCGCCACATGAAGGCGCTGGTCTATGAGGGCCTCGCGCGCGAGCTGCCGGAGCACATGCAGGCGCATGTGACGGCGCTGTCGGCGTGTTTCAAATCGGCGGACCACAAGGAGGGCGTTGCGTCCTTCCTGGAGAAGCGCCCGGCGAAATTTGTGGGGAGCTGATGCAGATTGCGATTCTGCTTCTGGCCGCTCTGCTGATTGGCGTGGCATCCTTGCTGGCGCAGGGCGCGGTGCCGGGAGATGTTGCGCTCACCGCGTTTCTTCAGGGCGCCGCCGGGGAGAACATCCGCTGGTCTTTGTGGCTCACTGATACGGCGAAGACGCCGATGCTGTTCGTGACGATGATTTTTGCGGCAGCTCTGGCATTTGCTTGCGGCGGCGTGCGGGCAGCACTCTGCATTCCGCTCGCCTTCGCGCTATCCTGGGCATCCGACAAGCTGCTCCGTATGCTGATTTTTGTGCCGCGGCCAGACGCTGATATCGTGACGGTCGCTGCGCCGAACGTGTCAAGCGGCCTGCCATCGACCTTTGGTCTCGTTTACGGCGCACTTTTCGGCGCAGCGCTGATGGCCAGAGGCGCCGCGCCGCTGCAACGGGCCGTCCGGGTTCTGGTTTTTCTGGTACTGCTTGCGGGGTTTGCCGCCAGAATCATACCTGGTGGGCATTGGCCCAGTCAGATGCTTAGTTCATTGCTGTTCGGAACAGGGCTTGCGGGAGCATCCCTGCGGCTGTGCAGCAAAGTACCCCGCGCCCCCAGGCAACGAGGATAGATCTATGAGCCTTCCTAATTCCTATGCGATCCGGATACACGAGACGGGCGGGCCGGAGGTGTTGAAGGTGGAAGCAGCGGCGCCGCGCGCGCCTGGGCCGGGCGAGGTGCTGGTGCGCCAGACAGCGGTGGGGGTGAACTTCATCGACACCTATCATCGCACGGGCCTCTACAAGATGCCGCTGCCCTTTGTTCCGGGGTCTGAAGGTGCAGGGATCATCGAGGATGTCGGCGAAGGCGTGGAGCATGTCGGGCCGGGCGACCGTGTCGCCTATACCGGGCGCGGCACCTATGCGACGCACTATACCGGGCCGGCCGCCGGCGTCGTGCCGCTGCCGGCAGGGATCAGTGACGATGAGGGCGCCGCGATCCTGCTGAAGGGTATGACGGCCTGGATGCTGCTGGAAGAAATCCGCCCTTTGCAGAAGGGCGAGACAGCGCTCATCTGGGCACCGGTTGGCGGGGTTGGCTCGCTGCTGACACCCTGGGCGAAACATCTTGGGGCGCGGGTGATCGCGGTAACGTCGAGCGCCGCGAAGGCCGAGCGCGCGAAGGCACTCGGCGCGGATGAGATCGTGGTTGGCTATGATGATGTGGCGAAGCGGGTGCGTGAACTGACGGGCGGCAAGGGCGTCGATGTCGTGTATGACAGTGTCGGCAGAATTTCGGCTGAGGCATCGCTGGCGAGCCTGCGGCCGCGCGGCTGGTTCATCACCTATGGCAATGCGTCCGGCGCAGCAGAACCGATCCCGCCGGGGCGACTGGCGGCGGGCGGCTCGCTGGTCATGACGCGGCCGACGCTGTTCAATTTCACGGACACGCCGGCCTCGCTGGCGCGCGCGTCCAAGCGCTTGTTTTCGCTGGTCGAAAAGGGCGTGCTGAACGCCGACATCGGCCAGCGATTTGCGCTGAAGGACGCGGCCGAGGCACACCGCGCGCTGGAAAGCGGCACAACCACCGGGGCGACGTTGCTGGTGCCCTGAGCCGTTTCATCATTGTGCCGCAATCGGGGCTCTCGTTCGAGGCATAACGGGGAGACGGTGATGAAGGCGATCTGGGTTGCGATACTGGCCGCGGGGCTCGCTGCGTGTGTGCATGAGACAGCCGGGCCGAAGACGCTGACCGAGATGCACCCGCAGTATACCTGGCAGTACGAGCCCGGCGCAGAGCTTCAGGCGGTGATGGCGAAGGACGTGAGCCGCATCGCGCGCGGAGAAGGCAGGGCGGCGATCCTCGCGCAACTCGGCGAGGCGGGCTATGAGTGCACCTATGGCGAGGCACATGCGGACTATCCGGAGCCGATGGCGGTCTGCACCCGCAGCTTTGCCACGCGCGCCTGCCAGTTCGACTGGGAAGTCTCGCTGACCAGCGATCCTGCAAAACCGGACAGCGTGGACAATACCGGGGCAAGCTTCCGGCGCGACTGTGTTGGCACGGCCGATGACTGGCCGGAGCCCATGAACTCGGCCATTGACGATCAGCTGGCGCCAGCGCCGGAGAGTGAAGAGACGTATTGAGTCCACTGATTCAGGGCTCTGGACGCGGCAGCTGTGCCCGCTAGGCTGAGTGCCTGATGAAACAAGTGGAACCGATGATGCGAACAAGAGCCGCCGCCCTGCTGATGCTGGTTCTTGCGCCGTTCGCCTCTGCCGATGACGTGCCGGGCATGGGCGCGCTCAACGATGCGATGAGCGGGCTGTTTGTCGTAATCCCAACCGATCCGTCCAATGGCGCCTCGATGATGGAAGTCGTGAAGGGCACGGACGGCACCGAGCAGCAGGTGGTGGTGGCCTTCCTGGACGCCGGCGATGCGGCCCGCACGGCAGAGAAGGCCGGGCTGGCAGACCGGGCCGAAGGCCGGCTGGTCAACGCGGCCGAACTGATTGCGATGGCCAAGGGCAAAATCATCTGGCGGACCAATGCGGAAAACGCGATTCTGGTGAACGGCGACGAGACCCGCCCGCCGCTGTTCTATGTCACGGGCGCCGGCGATGACCCGCTGATCCAGCCCGTGGAAGGCAAGACCCGGATCGTTTTCTATACGGATGCGATGGCCGCCGATGCGGCCCGCGTAGCAGCGCAGAACAGTCTCTCGGCGGCGGGCGAGCCGGAGGAGCTTTCGGTGATCGCGGCGGACATGATAAGCATCCTTGAAGGCATCGGTTCAGGCAAGGTGAAAGATGCCTACATCGCCTCGTCGCCGACCGTGATCATCTGGGCGGCCCAGTGGGATCAAGGCAAACGGCTGATCCGGGACTATAGTCCGAACTAGTCAGGCGCAGGCCGATCGCCTCGGATCAGGGCATGCGGGCAAGGTGCGCCGGTTGCCCGGATGCGAAATGCGGTGTTTTCCTTGTTCTGCTGCGGCCCACCCCATATCCTCGCAAGGCGAAATGCTGTGAGGATACCGGACGATGCTGACGCCTGAAAACCTGATCGCGCTGGCGGTGTTCGTGCTGGCAAACCTCGCCGCCGCCTCGAGCGGCGCGGTCTTCCGGCCGGGCGACTGGTATGCCGCTCTCGCCAAGCCGCCCTGGACGCCGCCGAACTGGGCCTTTCCGGTGACATGGTCTTTACTGTTCGTGCTGAACGCCGTGTCCGGCTGGCTGGTCTGGAAGACAGTTGGGGCAGACGCGGTCTGGCCATTGGCGCTCTACGGCGTGAGCCTTGCGATCAACGCCAGCTGGTCCGGCGTATTCTTCGGCCTGCGCCGGATGGGGCTCGGTTTTGCCATCGTCGCAATGCTCTGGCTGTCGATTGCGGGGGTGATGGCGGCGTTTGCGCCGGTCAGCGCGGTCGCTGCCGCGATGCTGGCGCCCTATCTCCTTTGGGTGACGATTGCCTCGGCGCTGAACCTTCGCGTCTGGCAACTCAATCCGCAGGCCCGCGCGCCGGCTTAGGCGCCGGGTGGGCCGGTGATGGCCGTGACCGCGCGGCCTGCATCGAGATGGATCAGTGTGCCGGGGCGGCGTCCGCCGGCGATCATCCGCCGGGTCAGGCGCTCGTAATGCTGGATGAAGCGCAAAACCCAGTCGCGGCGCTCTGCGGGCATCGCCTCATCGCGCGCCTGCCAGAGAGACGCCTCCTGCTGTAGACGCCAGTCCGCCACACAGGCGTTCCCCGGCGCAGCGAGGTGGCAGTATCCGTCCGCGCGGTCCCACAGATCAGCATAGGGGCCGGCGAGGGCGTCCTCCTGATAACGCCGCCAGACGCCGCCAGCGTCCGAGGCTTCGATCTGGTTCAAGGGCGGTGCATCCGGCGCGGCAGGATCCGGCAGGGCGCCCATCAGCCAGCCTTCTACGACGATGGCGGCGGGCCGGCCTGTGAAGCGGCGCCAGTCGCAGGGCGCGGCGCGGTCGTCGGCGAGCTTGTCGAACACCGGCAGCGGCGTGACCGTGTTGTCGTTCGCGGCGCGCAAGGCGTTGATCGCGGCTTGCAGGAGGGCGAGGTCATGCGTGCCCGGCGGGCCGCGCACGTGCAGCAGCGGACTGACGCGGCGGGCGAGCTCGGCGCGTTCGGCGCGGGTGAGATAGAAATCGTCCAGTCCGAGGCCGGCAACAGGCGGGACAAGCGCCGCGCAGGCAGCGGCAAGGGCCGTCGACTTGCCGGCGCCCTGCGGGCCGGAGAGGAACAACAATGGGACATGGCCGGGCGCGGCCGCCGCGATGGACCGGGCGATCCAGTCCTGCACGGCCAGCACAATGGCCTTCGTCAACCGGTCAGCCTTTGGCGTAGGCGAGCCGCTGGGCGGCCGCTTCGGCGTTCCAATAGGCTTCCTGCAGGTCGACACTCCAATAACGCAGCGCACCGATGGGAATCGGTCTACCCGTTACCGCGCAGGTGACATAGCTGCCGGGCGAGAGGATGTCGTAATCATTGTCGCCATAGCGCAGGCGGGCTTCGCCGCCGGAATTTCCAGATCGTGTAAGCATGGCGCGCACCATGCCCGATGCAGGGGCGGAAGAAAAGCCGCTCCGGCAATAAGTTTCTGCTTTGTTCTGCGGAACAAATAGTGTACGCCCGATCTCAGCACGGCAATCGGGGGCCTTGCCAAACCGACCCCCATGGTAGACCTAGGAGACGAACCAATGACCAAACCTGCTCTCGCGATCGTGCAGAAGGAAACCGGCGTGGATAAGCAAAAAGCGCTCGAAACAGCGCTCGGGAACATCGAGCGCTCCTTCGGCAAGGGCTCTGTGATGCGCCTTGGCGACAAGAAGTCGATGGATATCGAAGCGATCTCGACCGGCTCGCTCGGCCTCGACATTGCGCTCGGCATCGGCGGCTTGCCGAAAGGCCGGATCATCGAGATTTTCGGTCCGGAAAGCTCGGGCAAGACGACGCTGGCGCTGCACTGCGTGGCGGAAGCCCAGCGCAATGGCGGCGTGTGCGCCTTCATTGACGCCGAGCATGCGCTGGATCCCGTCTATGCCGGCAAGCTGGGTATCGACCTGGACGACCTGCTGATTTCGCAGCCCGATTCGGGCGAACAGGCGCTTGAGATTGCCGATACGCTTGTGCGGTCCGGCGCCGTGGACCTTCTGGTCATAGACTCGGTTGCGGCCCTCACGCCGCGTGCGGAACTTGAAGGCGAGATGGGCGATTCGCTGCCCGGCCTGCAGGCCCGCCTGATGAGCCAGGCCCTGCGAAAGCTGACGGGTTCGATTTCCAAGTCGAAATGCATGGTGATCTTCATCAACCAGATCCGCATGAAGATCGGGGTCATGTTCGGCAACCCGGAGACTACGACCGGCGGTAACGCCTTGAAATTCTACGCTTCTGTCCGCCTTGATATCCGCCGCATCGGCCAGATAAAGGACCGTGAGGAAGTGATCGGCAACCAGACGCGCGTCAAGGTGGTCAAGAACAAGGTCGCCCCGCCGTTCCGGCAGGTCGAGTTCGACATCCTCTATGGCGAGGGCATTTCCAAGACCGGCGAGCTGGTCGACCTTGGCGTCAAGGCCAATGTCGTCGAGAAATCAGGGTCCTGGTACTCCTACAATGGCGAGCGCATCGGTCAGGGACGCGAAAAGGCCCGCCAGTTCTTGAAGGACAATGTCGCGGTCGCCAACGAGATCGAGGACGCCATTCGCCGGAATGCAGGTCTTCTTGCAGAAGAACTCCTTGCGGCCGGGACGAATGCCGCCGAAGATGACGAAGAGCCCGACGCCGCCGAAGGTTGATCCTGGCGGGTCTGGACCAGATACGGTTTCGCGGTTTCCCGCCGTAACACGGGAGGCCGCTGGTCAGGCCGGCGCGCGGGGTAATTTGCGCGCGGTACCGGTCCGGCAAGCTTCCGGCCTATCGATCTCCGGGCCGGAAGAGTCCCCTTTGCGGCGCGCCTTGTCTTGGCGTGCTGCAAAGGGGCCTTTATATCGCCTCTGTAATCCTGGGCACGCCTCGGCTAAGGCGTGCCCTCGAACCGTTCAAGTTTGGCAAGGACCAGAAGCGAAACATGCAAGGCGTCAACGAAATCCGGGAAACGTTCCTCAGCTTCTTTGAGAAGAACGGCCATACACGCCGCCCATCGGCGCCGCTGGTGCCGCAGAACGATCCGACCCTGCTGTTCGTCAATGCCGGCATGGTCCCGTTCAAGAACATCTTCACAGGCGCCGAGACGCCGTTTGCGCCCCGCGCCACCACCTCGCAGAAATGCGTGCGCGCCGGCGGCAAGCACAATGATCTTGACAATGTCGGCTATACCGCCCGCCACCACACCTTCTTCGAAATGCTGGGTAATTTCTCCTTCGGCGATTATTTCAAGGATGACGCGATCCGCCTCGCCTGGGAGCTGATCACCAAAGATTACGGGCTGGACCCGAAACGCCTGCTCGTCACGGTCTATGCCGAGGACGAAGAGGCGGCAAAGATCTGGAAGAAGGTCGCCGGCTTCGACGATTCGAAGATCATCCGCATCGCCACCAGCGACAATTTCTGGTCGATGGGCGATACCGGCCCGTGCGGCCCCTGTTCGGAAATCTTCTTCGACCATGGTGACAAGGTCGCCGGCGGCCCGCCCGGCAGCGCCGATCAGGACGGTGACCGCTTCATCGAGGTCTGGAACCTCGTCTTCATGCAGTTCGAGCAACACGAAGGCGGCAAGCGCACGAGCCTGCCGAAACCGTCTATCGACACCGGCATGGGCCTCGAGCGCATCGCGGCTGTGCTGCAGGGTCAGCACAATAATTATGATATCGACCTGTTCCGTACACTGATCAATGCTGAGGAGGCTGTCTACGGCCAGGAGGCCGCCGGCGATAAGGCGGCCTCGTTCCGCGTCATCGCAGATCATCTGCGCACCTCGGCTTTCCTCGTGGCGGACGGCGTGCTGCCCTCGAACGAGGGGCGTGGCTATGTGCTGCGCCGGATCATGCGGCGCGCCATGCGTCACGGCCACATGCTCGGCGCGCGCGAGCCGGTGATGCACAAGCTGGTGCCCGCGCTGGTGTCCGAGATGGGCAAGGCCTATCCGGAACTCGGACGTGCCCAGGTTGCGATCGAAGCCGCCATCGAGCAGGAAGAGGCCCGCTTCCAGCGCACGCTGGGCAATGGCCTGTCGCTCCTCGACAAGGCGCTCGCGGAACTGACACCGGGCGCTGCGCTGCCTGGCGATGTGGCGTTCAAGCTGTCGGACACTTACGGCTTCCCGCTTGACCTGACGCAAGACATCCTGCGCGGGCGCGGCCTTGAAGTGGATGTTGCCGGCTTCGACGCCGCGCTTGATGTGCAGCGCGACGCGAGTCGCGCCGCCGGCTTCTCCTCGGGCGACCGAGCGACGGAAGAAATCTGGTTCGAAGCGCGTGCCAAGACCGGTGCCACGAAATTTGCGGGCTATGGCGCAACGTCGGGGGACGGAAGACTTGCCGCGATCGCCGCGGGCGGTTCGCTGGCGCAGGAACTTGTGCCGGGCGAAGCCGAACTCGTGTTCGACACGACGCCCTTCTACGCCGAATCCGGCGGCCAGGCGGGCGATCATGGCGAGATCATATTCGATGGTGGCGCGCGTTTTATCGTACGCGACGTGCAGAAACGCGCCGGCGATGTGCATGTGCATATCGGCGAACTGGTTTCCGGCAGCGTGAGACTCGCCGCCAAAGGGCAGATGAAGGTCGACGATGTCCGCCGCAAGCAGGTCATGGCCAACCATTCGGCGACCCACCTGATGCACGCCGCGCTGCGCATGGTGCTCGGCGCGCATGTCACGCAGAAGGGCTCGCTCGTCGAGGCGGACCGGTTCCGGTTCGACTTTTCGCACGGCGCGCCCATGACCCCCGCCGAGATCGAGGCGGTGGAAGACGAAGTCAACGCGCAGATCCGCGCCAATATCGAGACAGGCATCAAGGTGACGAGCCCGGAAAAGGCCATCGAGGCCGGCGCGCTCGCATTGTTCGGCGAGAAGTACGGCGATGAAGTCCGTGTACTGTCGATGGGCGAGCCCGGCGATGGCGGCCGTTCGTATTCGGTGGAGCTCTGCGGCGGCACGCACGTCACACGCACCGGAGATATTGCTGTGTTCGCCATCCTGTCGGAAGGCGGCGTTGCCGCCGGTGTCCGGCGGATTGAAGCGGCGACCGGCGCCGAGGCGCTGAGCTATCTCAAGGGCCGCGCGCAGATTGCGGCGGATGTCGCCAAGAGCCTGAAAGTGCCGCTGAAGGACCTGCCACGCCGCGTAGCCGTGCTGACGGAAGAGCGCCGCACGCTGGAACGCGAACTGAACGACGCCAAGCGCAAGCTCGCGCTGGGCGGCGGCGGCGGCGCGTCTGGCCCCGAAGTCATCAATGGCGTGAACCTGATCGCGCGGGTCGCGGACGGTGTCGGCAGCAAGGACCTGCGCCCGCTGGTCGAGGAAGCGAGAGCCGGCATCGGCTCGGGTATCGTGGTTTTCGTCGGCATCGAAGGCGGCAAGGCCGGCATCGCGGTCGGCGTCACGAAAGACCTTACGGCCATGCATTCCGCAGTCGATCTCGTGAAGGCCGCGGCGGCGGCGATGGGCGGCTCGGGCGGCGGCGGACGCCCCGACATGGCGCAGGCTGGCGGTTCGGATGTCAGCAAGGCCGACGAGGCGCTCGAAGCCATTCGTGCAGTGCTGCGAGGTTAGAGTTCCGCTCAAGTGGGCGCCGGTTGAGCGCAGCAATTCGTGACAAGTCAAAAAACCTGGACCAAGCGACCTGATTCCATCACATCGCTTGCTCCAGAGCTTCGCTGGCACCATTTCACCAATTGAAGTGACAGCTTTCGGGAGCTGCAGTTGATTTGGTCAGCGGGCCGTCTAGTGTCACATTCCATGACCCGTAACCTGCCGGCAGCGAGCCTCATCCTGATTGCAATGCTCTGCGGCTGCGCAATGAGCATCAGTGAAATTGCGCTGACGAAATTCCCGGCTTCGCCCGTCGAATACCGCAACTATAACCAGGTCTATCATCCTCTCGAAGGGCACCAGCCGTCAAAGTTTCCGCCGGGCTTCGAGTTCCGGTTTGCGGCGGTAGAGCCGCAGCCAGACGGCTCCATCGTGCAGAAACTGACGCAGACCTGGGGCTCCGCAATCAAGTGGGAGCAAGAGCGCCTGCGCGGCTTAACGCAAGGCAAGTATGTGGTGGAGTCCACCATCTCCGAAGTCTGGCCGGGGGTCGTTTATGCGCCGCTCTGGCTCTATTCGGAAGGCAGCGCCGAAAGCGGGCATGAGTTCGATTTCGAGTACATGAACGGACGGCTCGAATACAACCTGCACAATGGCAAAGGCGGCTTTCAGATGCGGTCGGTGAAGAAGGATCTCGCCGGGCACAGGGTGCGCTGGACCATAGAGCGCCGGCCCGGCCGGGTCACCATGTCGGTTGTCAGCCTGACCGACGGGTGGAGCGACCGGCTGGTCGTGCAGCCCAGGACCGTTGCAGGATGGGCCAGCAAGACGGGTGCGCCGCCGGACCTGCGCTTCCCGCCGGATTCAATTCCGATGTTTCCGTTCACGGAACTCTGGCGCTGCAATGCACCGGGCTGGTGCGGGGCGTGGAAACCGCTTGCGCCGGGGCAGACGATCGACATGACCCTGCACGGTTACCAGTTTTCGCGTTGATTGCGGATTGTCCGGCTCGACACGATCTTCATCGAGGTATCAGTCCGGCGTCTCAATCAGTCTTTGCAGCTTCGTCAGGAAGAAACGCTCGCTCCACAGTTCGAGGGATTTCAGTTCCGCCGGCTTGAGGAAGCGGCGGACATCCTTCTTTGCTTCATCCCAGTTGATCGAACTTATCGTTCCTGAAAGTTGCTGTTCGATCCACTGCTTGTCCACAGTCAGCCCGGCGTCATCCGACCACGGACCGAACTGTTTCAGTGCTGCTTCAAGGTGCACAAGGTTCGGGGACACACCCCTGCTGACATACCAGGAAAAATCATACCAGTCGCGCCCCTTGAGGAAGCCACGGCAAAGCAGTGCATGTATTTTCAGCGCGAAGTTCGAAGCGAGGTCCTGATGCTGGACTTCATAATCGGTCGGAAAATCCAGGTAAGTCCATGTGTTTTTTGAATGAACGGGCGGCTCGACATCAATTTCAAGCTTTATGGTTATTTTCTCGCCCGTCTGCCGCCCGGCAAAGGCGAGGTCCAGCTGATTGACGACTGAGGTATCCTTCAGCACCGCGGCGCGGATTCGTTTGTCCATCGCGCCCTTTGCGCGGGCTTCGGGCTTGATGCCGAAGGTTTCGAATGTCGCCATGAGCGCATCAAGATAAGGCGCCCAGTCGAAGTCCGGATCGGGTGCGATCAACATAAAGTCGAGGCCTTCTGAAAACCGGGGCAGTGCGTGCAGAATCCGCAGGCTCGTTCCGCCCTGGAAGACGGCTGTTTCGAAGAAGTCAGCCCTCCACAGGCCATAAAGCGCGATTTCCTGCATGATCTCCTTGATCGCATTCTCTTCCTCGATCCGGTTCGAGGCAGAATAGGACCTGAGTTTTTCCTGGATTAGGTTAATCAATGCTGGTCTCCTTCCGGCGCGGATGCGCAGACTTCAGGCTGAGCACTGCGGTTTCGAACTCGTCGAGGAAGCGGCGAGCCCGCTTGTGTTTGTAGACAGGCCGCAGCGATGAGAAATCCGATTTTCTCAGGGTTTCGAGGTTGGCGAGATCGATACGCAGCCCGTCCTCAATCCACCCCATCCCCTGCCAGTCGGTCTTCCTGAACGCGACGAGGTCCATGAGTGCCCTGAGGGGCTGCGCGACTAGGGCGATGGAGGCACCCATCGTGACCCGGTCGACGCTGATCAGAAAGCCATACTTTTTGATAGCGATGGGATTGAAGCTGAAATGGCCAAAGACATCTGTCTCGCGCTCGATCGTTTTGCGATCCGGCGTAACACTGGTGGTCGTATACACCGCTTCGGGGATCCAGCCATGGAAGGAGAGTGCGGACTCGAAAGAGATATAGCTGCCGGGTCTGAGCGACTGCGCGACGACAAAAGGATGGATGGAGAGCGGCTGCCTGGTGGATATCGCATACAATCCGCGTCTGATCCGGATGAGCGATCCATCCTTCAAAGCGCGGTTGACGAGGCCATAGCGGCTCGCATCCCCGCCGCCGACAATGCGCGAAAGCTGCGTTTCGGTCAGGATGCGATCTCCGTATCCGGCGCTCTCAATGGCATCCACCAACCTGCTCATGAAATTCTATATACTTCCAAAAAATGAAAGTTTCAAGAATTTATTTCTTGGCTTTCGAGCCTTGATAGGTGACGGGTTTCTTGCGGAGGCAATACGCTGTCCACTCAATATATAGTGTGCCATGATATTTTCGCGGGAGGCGGCGGAGGCGCGCTGGCCGCGCATGCCCGCTATGTGGCCCGGGATGCTGCAAGGGCCGAAGAGCTGGACCTCCCGACCCCTGAGCGGTCCTTTGGTGCAGCGCGCGAGGCCGCCGAAGACGCTGCCCGCGCGCATGCGGATTATCTCGCGCGGGGCAAACAGCAGCGGCATCCCTTTTACGACCATGAAGGGGACGGTACCGATTGCGGCGCCCGCGCGGCCGAATGGGCAAAGTCCG
>NZ_JBBEBT010000250.1:0-17340 GCF_040882205.1 Hyphomonas sp. | reverse complement strand
CTTGACGGACGTCGGGGAAAGCCCCCCTTGTCTCTGTCAAACCAGTCAACCGGAGGAAAACGCATGGCTCGCCCGAAAGAGTTCAAGGAAATCATTCTCGACATTGACGACGGCGTCGCCACGCTGACCATCTACCGCCCCGACAACATGAACGCCTTCACCGGCGTGATGATGTACGAGATGATGGAGGCTTTCGACATCACGGACGCCGATGACAGTGTCAAAGCCGTCATCGTCACCGGCCACGGCGACCGCGCCTTCTGCGCCGGCGCAGACCTTTCCTCCGGCGCCAAGACGTTTGACTATGACGCCCGCGCCGGCGACGGCGAAAAAGGCCGCACGGAAAACATCGAAATCCAGCGCGATGGCGGCGGCCGCCTCACCCTGCGCATCTTCGAAAGCCTGAAGCCGGTCATCGGCGCCATCAATGGCGCCGCCGTCGGCATCGGTGTCACCATGCAGCTGCCAATGGACATCCGGATCGCCTCCGACAAGGCGCGCTTTGGCTTCGTCTTCAACAAGCGCGGCATCAATCCCGAGGCCGCTTCCAGCTGGTTCCTGCCGCGCCTCGTCGGAATCCAGCAGGCGCTGGAATGGTGCTACACAGGCCGCGTCTTCCCGGCTTCTGAAGCCCTCGCCGGCCGCCTCGTCAGCAAGGTTGTGCCGCACGCTGACCTGATGACCGTCGCCCGCGCCCTCGCCAAGGAAATCGGTGACAATACCGCCCCGGTTTCCAACGCGCTCACCCGCCAGATGATGTGGCGCATGCTTGGCGCCTCGCATCCGATGGACGCCCATATCGTCGATTCCGCCGCCATTTACTCGCGCGGCAAGACACCGGACGCGAAAGAAGGGGTGATGAGTTTCCTCGAGAAGCGCACGCCGGTTTATCCGGTGAAGGTCTCAGACGGCATGCCAAAATTCTTCCCCTGGTGGGAAGAGCGGGAATTCGAATGGATCGGCGACAAGGACTGACCCTGTGCACTCGCTGCTCCCCCTTGCAGCGGACATCGGCGCGCGTCTCAAGGCGCGCGCCGAAACCGTCGCCATATCCGAATCCTCCGCAGGCGGACTGATCTCCGCAGCCATCCTCGCTGCGCCCGGCGCCTCCGCCTGGTATCGCGGCGGCGGTGTCATCTACACCCCGCAGGCCTTCCGCGGCCTCCTCGGCCTGCGCCGCGAAGACCTCGGCGACATGCGTTCCTCCACCGAACCCTATGCCCGCCTCCTCGCCCGCACCATCGCCGGCAAGCTCGACGCTCACTGGGGCCTCTGTGAAACCGGCGCCTCTGGCCCCACCGGCAATGGCTACGGCGACGCCTCCGGCCACAGTTGCGTGGCGCTAGCCGGCCCCGGCAAGTTCGAAATTTCCCGCACTCTGGAAACCGGCCTCGCCGACCGCCCCGAAAACATGCGCCTCTTCGCGGCGCAGGCGCTGGAGCTCCTGAGAGCCGCGCTGGACTGACCGCCGCGCTGGCACAAGTTCTGGCTTACGCCTGTGTTTGCGGCCGGGCGCCGCCCCTTCAATCTTGTCATCCATGCGGTCCGCCGGATTGATATGAATGGGACAGTTCGAGAAACCTCAATCCAAAGCTCGGCTCATTCCCGCGATGGTTTGCGCGGATGGGAGGAACATAAAACAGAGAAATCCCGAAGCCGCCCGCGTCCGCCGGGCGCGTCCCGCGGCGCGTGCTACCTCAAACCCCCAGCCGCGCGGCAATCATCCCGGCGGCCGTCCCGGCCAACACCGTCTGCGTATCGATCACGAGGTCCGCCGCCGGCATTGCCCGCTCACACGCTTCGAACTCCGACTGCAACTTCGCCAGTAAAGCCGCGTCGCGCAGCTTGCCCGAACCGCGCGCGGTCCTCGTTTGAAATCCGCGCCGCTTGTCCGTCTGCGGAGAGTTTCAGATGCACCATCAGCACCTCGCCGCCCGCGCCGCGCACCAGATCCACTGCGTGCTGCGCGAAGGCTGGTGAGACTGCCCCCTCGGGCTGAACGGTGAACACCAGCAACCGGTCCTCCGCGACAGCGGCCTTGAACACATCCATCCAGAACTGGTCGCGCAGTCGCGCAAATGACGGCGACCTGAACGGAAAGACCGAAGCGACCGTGTCGGCTACGAGATGGTTGTGGAAAAGCGCAAGGCCAGTGATCTCCGCCGCGCGTTTCGGCACCGTATATTTGCCTGCCGCCGGCGGCCCGGAGACGAAGACCAGTTTCACCGCGCGCCTATTCGAACGGATCGGCCTTGGCGGCGTCGTATTCGAGATTGCCAAACCGGGTGACGCGCGCGTCGAAGGCGAGCTTCACCGTACCGATCGGCCCGTGACGCTGCTTGGAGACGATCACTTCTGCCGTGCCGTAGACCTGGTCCATCCGGGTGCGCCAGGCTTTCCACTTATCGTTCGAGGACGGATCATTCGGGTCTGCCGGCGGTTCTGTCCGCGCAAGATAGTATTCCTCGCGGAACACGAACATCACGATATCGGCGTCCTGTTCGATCGAGCCCGATTCCCGAAGGTCCGACAATTGCGGGCGCTTGTCATCGCGCTGCTCAACGGCGCGCGACAGCTGCGACAGCGCCAGCACAGGCACGGCAAGGTCCTTCGCCAGCGCTTTCAACGCAGTCGTGATCTGCGTCACTTCCTGTACGCGGTTGACGTTTGATCCGGACGAGGAGGAGGTGATCAGTTGCAGGTAGTCGATCACGATGAGATCAAGCCCCACCGACCGGCGCAGGCGCCGCGCGCGTGCCGTGAGTTCGCCGATGGAAATGCCGCCCGTGTCATCGATATAGAGCGGCAGGTTCTGCATCTCGGCGGTTGCCTCGGAGAGGCGCTCGAAGTCCGCCTTCGAGAGTTTGCCCTGCCGGATATCATGCGAGCTGATCTCGGTGCGCTCGGCCAGGATACGCGTGGCCAGCTGCTCGCTCGACATCTCCAGCGAGAAGAACGCAACGATGCCGCCGTCCAGCGTCTTATGCGAGCCGTCTTCCTGCGTCTCGTACTTGTAGGCCTTCGCCACATTGTACGCGATGTTGGTGGCGAGCGATGTCTTGCCCATCGAAGGGCGCCCGGCGAGGATCAGAAGGTCCGAGCGGTGGAAACCGCCCAGCTGCTCATCAAGATCGCGCAGTGCGGTCGGGATGCCGGCAATCTTGCCGCCGCGCTTGAACGCCGCTTCGGCGGTGATCAGCGATTCTGCCAGCGCCTCGGCGAAGCTGGAAAAGCCGCGCTCCGAACTGCCGCGCTCGGCGAGTTCGAACAGCGCGCGCTCGGCCTTGTTGATCAGCGTCGAGCCGGTGTCCTCATCTTCCGGCACCAGCGACTGGGACTGGATACCGGCGCCCACGCGGATCAGCTCGCGCCGGATCGCGAGGTCGCGGATGATACGCGCATAGTCCTTTACCTCCGGCCCGAAGGCGGCGGCATCCAGCAGGTCGACGAGATATTTGCCGCCGCCGATCTCGGTCAGCTTTTCCTTCTGCTCGAAATGCTCGCGCAAGGTCACGCCATCGGCCACGCGGCCGGTCTGAATCATGTTGGAGGCAACTTCGTACAACAGGCTGTGTGCCGGCGCATAGAAGTCCACAGGCCGCAGGATGTCCGCGATGTACTGGTAGACGTTGTTGTCAAAAAGGATTGCGCCCAGCACAGCGGCTTCGGCAGCAAGGTTGTGCGGCGAGACGACGGGCGTGTGCGAGGTCGTTTGCTGGTTCATGGACGGATATTAACCCAAGCCTCGCGTGAAGGCTTGGGGGGCGCGTCACATTTGAGAAACAAATCACAAGAAAAAGGCCGCGACTGTTACCAGCCGCGGCCCCTGTTTTGTATCCGTGTGAACGAAGACTATTCGTCCTCGCCGGCCGGGCCGCGCTCTGCGGCGGCTTCAGCCAGTTCACCGGCCTGTTCGGCGGCAAACGCAGCGTTGGCTGCCTGGAGGGCCTCGGCGATGTTCTCGCCCTTGGCCTGACGCTCGGCTTCTTCGTTCGACCGGGCGACGTTGACCTGAACCTTCACGACCACTTCGGCGTGGAGGCGGACCGAGACGTCGAAGATGCCGATCGCCTTGATCGGTTTGTCGAGACGCACGCCATTGCGCGGGACCTGGTGGCCAGCGGCTTCAGCGGCGTCAGCGACGTCGCGGGCCGAGACCGAACCATAAAGCTGACCGGTTTCGCCCGCCTGACGGATCAGTACGAAGACGGCGCCTTCCAGCTTCTCGGCATCAGTTTTTGCAGCGTCGCGGGCAGCGGCGTTGCGGGCCTCGATGGCCTCACGCTCGACTTCAAACCGTTTGCGGTTGCGGTCGTTGGCGACGAGCGCCTTACCTTGCGGGATCAGGAAGTTACGGCCGAAACCGTTTTTGACGCGGACTTCGTCGCCGATCTTGCCTAGACGTTCGATGCGCTCAAGGAGGATGACTTGCATGGGGGTCTCTCCTTAAACAGCGAACGGAATGAGTGCGAGCATACGCGCGCGCTTGATCGCCTGGGCCAGTTTGCGCTGGTTTTTCAGGTTCACGGCGGTGATGCGGCTCGGCACGATTTTCCCCTTTTCAGAGATGTAGCGCTGCAGCATCTTGACGTCTTTGTAGTCTATTTCCTGCGCGTGCTCGCCCGTGAAGGGGTCAACCTTGCGGCGGCGTCCGAACGGACGGCGGGCAGGAATGTTCGTGATGTTGATCTTCTGTGCCATTGGACCTGTTCCTTACCCTTAATCGCGCGGACGGCGTTCTTTGCGCGACAGAACCACGGAGGGCTCTTCCGGCATGTTTTCGACGCGGACGGTCAGGTAACGCATCACGTCTTCCGAGATGCGCTGGCGGCGTTCGAGTTCGTGGATCGCTTCAGCCGGTGCATCAATGTTGATGCAGGAGTAGTGACCCTTGCGTTGTTTCTTGATCGGATAGGCGAGGCTGCGAAGGCCCCAGTATTCGGTCCGGCCGACCGTTGCGCCTTTTTCCTTGAGGAAAGTGCTCATCTCTTCGACAAAGGTTTCCACCTGGGCCGGCGAGATATCAGGCCGTGTAATCACGACGTGCTCGTAGAATGCCATGTTTTCATTCCCAAAATTCGAAGGTGCGGCGCTGGAGGGCGGGAGACCCATGCCAGCGATGGCCCCTCTTTTTCCGGCTCATTCCGGGGACTTGAGGACCGCACCTTGCTGCGAACGCCGGTCTAAAGCCTATCTGGCCACAGATTTCAAGCGCTTGCATGCCGGAAGGGGGCGCTTTAGCACGGCCAAAACAAGCCAGATACCAAGCCAGATACCAAGGGAGGCCGGGTAACCATATGATCCTCGCATTTATCTTTCCGGGGCAGGGCAGCCAGGAAATCGGCATGGGCAAGGCCCTCGCGGACACGTTTCCGGCCGCGAGAGCCGTGTTCGACGAGGTCAACGCGGCCCTCGGGCAGGACCTTTCGGGCCTGATGTGGGGCGGCGACCTGACGGAGCTGACCCTCACCTCGAATGCCCAGCCCGCCCTGATGGCCCATTCCGTGGCCGCTTGCCGGGCGCTCGAGGCGAATTTCGGGATCACGGTAAAGGACGCCGCCTTCGTCGCAGGCCACTCGCTGGGTGAGTATTCGGCGCTGGCTGCAGCCGGGTCCATCAGCCTGGCCGATACCGCCCGCCTGCTGCGCATCCGGGGCAACGCCATGCAGTCCGCCGTCAAGCCGGGGGCCGGCGCCATGGCGGCGCTGCTGGGGGCGGACTACAGCCAGGCCGAAGCCGCCTGCGCGGCGGGGCGCGCAACCGGCGGCGCCTGCGACATTGCCAATGACAACGCCCCCGGCCAGTTGGTCATCTCCGGCGCCAGGGCTGCCATCGATGCGGCCATTGCCTGGTCTCAGGCCAACGGCGTGAAGAAGGCAATGGCGCTGAACGTCTCCGCGCCTTTCCATTGCGCGCTGATGCAGCCGGCCGCCGACGCGATGGCGCAGGCGCTGGCGACCACTACGATCCACGTCCCGGCCGTTCCGCTGGTCGCCAACGTCACCGCCAGCGCTGTGACTGACCCGGAAACAATCCGCCAGAACCTCGTCAAGCAAGTCACCGGCCGTGTGCGCTGGACTGAGTCTGTGCAGTTCATGGTGGCGCAAGGCGTCACGACGACCGCCGAAACCGGCAACGGCAAGGTGCTCACCGTGATGCAGCGCCGCATCGAGAAATCCCTCACCGGCTTCACCCTCGGCACTCCCGAGGACCTGGAAGCCTTCGCCAAAGCCATCAAAGGATAAGAGACATGTTCGACCTCACTGGCCGCACGGCCCTCGTCACCGGCGCCTCTGGCGGTATTGGCCGCGCCATCGCGCAGGCCCTCTCCGAAGCCGGCGCGAAAGTTGCCCTCTCAGGCACGCGCGAAGCGGTGCTGCAGGAAGTCGCCGCGACCCTGAAAGGCGAGAGCGCCATCGTTGCGTGCAACCTGTCTGACCCTGCCGCGGTCGATGCGCTCGTCGGTCAGGCCGAAGCCGCCATCGGTCCGCTGGATATCCTCATCGCGAATGCCGGCATCACCAGGGACAAGCTGCTGATCCAGATGAAGGACGAGGACTGGAACGACGTGATCAACGTCAACCTCGGCTCCTACTTCCGCCTGACCAAGACTGCCGTCCGGGGCATGATGAAGCGCCGCCATGGTCGCATCATCGCCATCACCTCGATTGTTGGCGTCACCGGAAACCCCGGACAGGCGAATTACTGCGCCTCCAAGGCCGGGATGATCGGTTTGACCAAATCCCTCGCACAGGAAGTCGCCAGCCGCGGCATTACGGTTAACACGATCGCCCCGGGCTTCATCGAATCGCCGATGACCGATGTGCTTCCCGAAGCCCAGAAAACGGCCCTGCTTGGCCAGATTCCCTCGGGCCGGCTGGGACAGGGCGGCGACATTGCGGCAGCTGCCGTGTATCTTGCTTCCGACGAAGCGGCCTATGTCACAGGCCAGACCCTGCACGTAAACGGCGGCATGGCGATGATCTGAGGAGCTGGTCCTCAATTGAGACAGGGGCTTGGCGCTTCGCCGGAGTGTGTGCTAGGCGCAACACAATGGTTCGGAAACGGGCCGGTATACAGGCATATCGAGAGAGGTATCCATGTCTGACGTTCTTGAGCGCGTGAAAAAAATCGTTGTCGAAAACCTCGACGTCGAAGCGGACAAGGTGGTTGAGGGCGCAAGCTTCATCGACGACCTCGGCGCTGACTCCCTCGACCTTGTCGAGCTGGTCATGGCTTTCGAAGAGGAATTCAACATTGAGATCCCTGATGACGTCCAGGAGTCGATCCGCTCGGTCGGCGACGCCGTGACGCACATCAAGGCGCATATCTAGGCGTCTTGTCCGCAATGTCTGAACGCCGCGTCGTTATCACCGGTATTGGTATCGTGTCCCCGCTTGCGATGGGACGCGAGGCCACTTGGGAACGCCTGATCGCCGGGAAATCCGGTGCAGGTCCCATCGACAATTTCGATGCGTCGGACCTTCCTTGCAAGATTGCTTTCCAGGTGCCGTACACATCCGGCCGGGGTGGTGGCGCGGGGGATGCCCATGCCTTCGACCCGGAAAAGTACATGTCGGCGAAGGAACAGCGCCGGACCGACGAGTTCGTCGTCTATGCCATGGCGGCAGCCGACGAAGCGCTCGAAGATGCAAGCTGGAAGCCGGAAACGGAAGAAGAGCAGGAGCGCACCGGCGTCCTGATCGGCTCCGGAATCGGCGGCCTTGAGACCATCTACGAAACATCGATCATCCTGCACGAGCAGGGCCCGCGCAAAGTGAGTCCGTTCTTTATTCCCGCGTCGCTGATCAACCTCGCCTCCGGCCAGGTCTCGATCCGCCACGGGCTGAAGGGGCCGAACCATTCGGTCGTTACTGCGTGTGCTACCGGCGCGCACGCAATTGGCGACTCGGCACGGCTGATCAAGTATGGCGACGCCGACATCATGGTGGCCGGCGGCGCCGAAGCGGTGATCGGCCGGCTCGGCATCGCAGGCTTTTGCGCGGCCAAGGCAATGTCGACCAACTTCAACGACACGCCGCAGAAAGCCTCTCGCCCTTATGATAAGGACCGTGACGGTTTCGTCATGGGCGAGGGCGCAGCGGTGCTGGTGCTGGAAGAGTACGAGCATGCGAAGAAGCGCGGCGCGAAAATCTATGCCGAAGTGATCGGTTACGGCCTGACGGGCGACGCCTATCACATCACGGCGCCGGCCGAAGGCGCCGAGGGCGGCTACCGCGCCATGAAGATGGCGCTGAAGAATTCCGGCATCGACCCCACCGAGATCGACTATGTCAACGCCCACGGCACCTCCACGCCGAAGGGCGACGAGGGCGAGGCCGGCGCAGTCGAGCGGGCCTTTGGCGACCATGCGAAGAACCTGTCGATGTCATCCACCAAGTCTGCAGTCGGGCACCTACTCGGCGCGGCCGGCGCCATCGAGGCCGCTTTCTGCGCCCTGGCCATCCGTGACCAGATCATGCCGCCGACCCTGAACCTCGACAATCCGAGCTTCGAGACAGTGATCGACCTCATCCCTCACAAGGCCAAGAAGGGCCGGGTGCGTGCCGCGATGTCGAACAGCTTCGGTTTCGGCGGCACCAATGCGTCGCTGATTCTCCGCGAAGTCACCTGACGGGCGCTGCGCCGCCGGGCTACACTGTGACAATTGATTTCCGGGCCGGAGCAGGCACGGTAAAAGATACATAGTGTCCGGCCAATGAGGCTCTCATGCGATTTCTGAAAACGCTTGTCGTCTGGTTGTTCCTGCTCGCCCTGCTGGCCGGGGCGGGCGCCGCTGCCGGCTGGGTCTGGTTCAACAATGAACTCGCAGCGCCCGGCCCGCTGACGGAAGAAACCGTCATCCGCGTGGAGCCCGGCGAGACGCTGGCGGCAGTGGCTGTTCGGCTGGAGGCCGACGGCGTGATCAAGGACGCGCGCCTGATGCGGATGAAGTCCCGCCTCGACGGCAGCGAACTGGAAATCAAGACGGGCGAATACATCATCGACAAGGGCGCCAGCCTGCGGCAGGTGCTCAGCATACTGATCGAGGGTCGATCTTTGCTGCACAAGATCACCCTGCCCGAGGGGCGCACGAGCGCGCAGCTGCTGCGGATCATCGAAAAGGACAAGTTGCTGGAAGGCGATATGCCCGAAGTGCTGCCGGAGGAAGGTTCCCTGCTGCCGGATACCTACATGTTCCATCGCGGCATGACGCGCGCGGGGCTCATCGCGAAAATGCAGAAAGCGCAGGCTGACCTGCTTGAGGAACTCTGGCCAACGCGGCAGGAAGGCCTGCCGATTGAGACGGCTTATGAAGCCGTGATCCTCGCCTCCGTGGTCGAGAAGGAAACTGGTCGCGCCGACGAGCGCCCGGAGATAGCCGGCTTGTTCACCACGCGACTGAAACGTGGCATGCGCCTACAGAGTGACCCGACCATCATCTACGGCATCTCGAAAGGCGAACCCCTCTACAATAAGGCCGGCCAGCGCCGCACGCTCTACCGCTCCGAAATCGACCGCCGCACAGAGTGGAATACCTATCAGGTCGACGGCCTGCCGAAGACGCCGATCTGCAATCCGGGCGCCGACGCGATCCGCGCCGTGCTTGATCCTCCGGAGACGGAGTATGTGTTCTTCGTGGCTGATGGCAAGGGCGGGCACCTGTTCGCTAAAACGAATGCCGAGCACAACCGCAACGTGGCCGCCTACCGCGCCTATGAGCGCCAGGAAATCCAGAGGGAACGGGCGAACTGATGGGAATACTTTCGGGAATGACCGGCTTTGCGCGGGTCACGGGGGAGGAACGCTGGGGCGCCTGGGCGTGGGAGGCGAAGAGTGTCAACGGTCGCTCGCTGGACGTGCGCGTCAACTATCCGCCCGGCTTCGATACTTTCGAGCGCGAGGTGAAGGCGATGGCGGTCGAGCGATTCAATCGCGGTTCGCTGCAGGTCAGCCTTCGGATTGATCTGCCTTCCGGCGGGGCTGGGGTGGTGGTTGATCACGGTCTCCTCAACATGCTGATGGACGCAGCGCGCGCGGCGCATGGCGGCGAGCTGAACGCGGAGGCGGTCGTCGCGCTGATGAGCCTCAAGGGTGTCGTCGAACCTGGTAATGCCTCAACCCGCGAACTGGCCGGGGACGAGGCCGTGATGGCCACGATCGGCACCGGCGCGCGCGCAGCCATGGACCAGCTGGCCGAGGCACGCCGCGCAGAAGGCGCCGACCTCATGGGCCTCCTGTCCGGCCATCTCGTCCAGATCGAAGCGTTCTCGGCGGAGGCTGCGGTATGCGCCGCGACCCAGCCCGGCCTGATCAAGGCGAAGCTGCAAAAGCAGCTTGTTGAGCTTGACCGCGAAGGCCGTGTCGATGCTGAGCGCTTTGCAGCGGAAGCCGCCCTGTCGGCCGCCCGCGCAGACGTGCGCGAGGAGCTGGACCGGGTGGGCGCGCATGTGAAATCCGGCCGCGAACTGCTGAAAGCGGGCTCCCCCGCCGGCCGCAAGATCGACTTCCTGGCCCAAGAGCTGAACCGCGAGGCCAATACGCTCTGCTCGAAATCCGCCAGCCTCGATTTGACGAATGCGGGACTCAGCCTCAAAGGGGTGATCGACCAGTTCAAGGAGCAGGCGGCGAATGTCGAATAGCGGACACCCGAAGGACCATGGCCGCCGGCGCGGGCTGATGCTGGTCCTGTCGAGCCCGTCGGGCGCTGGCAAGACGACGCTGGGCGAGATGCTTGTAAAGGAGTTTCCTGATGTGAAGCTCTCGATCTCCGTGACGACACGCGATCCGCGTCCGAATGAACAGGACGGGGTGCATTACCATTTCAGGACGCTCGACGCCTTCAAGGCGTTGGCAGCTGAAAAGGCTTTCCTGGAATGGGCCGAGGTGTTTTCCGGCTGCTATGGCTCGCCGAAGGCTGACACGGTCGCCCGGCTGGAAGCCGGCGAGGATGTGTTGTTCGATGTCGACTGGCAGGGCGCCGACGCGCTGCATGACCAGATGCCGAATGACGTCGTGTCGGTGTTTGTCTTGCCGCCCAGCATGAAGGCCCTGAGAGCGCGCCTCGAAAAGCGCCCCGGTTCAACACCTGAAATGGTGGCGATGCGGATGGAAGGGGCCAAGCGCGAGATCATGCACTGGCGCCGCTATGATTATGTGATCATCAATGAAGACCTCGACATTGCCTATCAGCGCCTGAAACGCATCCTGCTGGTCGAGCGGCTGAAGCGGTTGCGGCAGCTGGACCTCGAGGACCATGTGAGGACATTGCTCGGCGAGGGTTAGCGCGCGGGTCTGGTGCACTTACGCCTTCGGCCTCACTGCACCAGGTCAAGCCAGACTTTTCGCCAGTTTTCTGAACTCCGCCTGCGTCAGAGTTTCTGCGCGCGCGGTCGGATCGATCCCGCAGTCTGCCAGCCATTCTTCCGCTTTTATCCCGCGCTTCCTGGCGAAGGGCTTCAGCGCGGCGCGCAGCATCTTGCGGCGCTGGCCGAAGGCGGCGCCGGCGATCTGTTCCAGAAGGTCAATGTGCGCGAAGCGTTTGTCTGCAGGCAGAGGATCAAATACCGCGACCGCGCTGTCAACTTTTGGCGGCGGCCGGAAGGAGCCAGGCGGCAGCGTGAAGGAAATATAGGGTCGTGTGACAGCCTGCGCGAGCACGGCCAGTCGTCCGTAGGCGTCAGTATCCGGTTTGGCGCAGATGCGCTCGGCGACTTCCTTCTGGAACATCAGCGCCATCTCGCCGCGCCACGCGTCCGCCTTCAGCCAGTCGACCAGCAGCGGTGTGCCGACATTGTACGGAAGGTTCGCGATGATCATCGCGGGGCCTGTCGCTCCCGCGTCCTCGAGGACCTCCTCCCAGCGCACCTTGCGGGCATCCTTTGCGATCACGACCATCTGGCCGCTTTTCGCTTCTGGCCAGTCGAACAGCGCTTCGGAAAAGCGGGGGTCAGTCTCCACCACGATCAGTTTCGCCGGATCTTCGTTGAGGATAGCGCGTGTCAGGCCACCGGGGCCGGGGCCGACTTCGATGACCGTGCGGCCCTTCGGCGAACCTGCAGCATTGGCGGCGCGTTTGAGGATCGAGGGATCAAACAGGAAATGCTGGCCCAGCGACTTGCGGGCAGGTGCGTCGGTCAGCGGGGTGTGGTCGTCGCTCATGCGGCGGCTTTCTGGCGGTTGGCGGCGAAGGTCGCCGCAAGGCGGATTGCGGAGATCAGGCTGTCGGCGCGGCAGGCGCCGGCGGCGGCGGCGTCATAGGCGGTGCCATGGTCGGGGCTGGTGCGCACGATCGGCAGGCCGAGTGTTGAGTTCACGCCGCCCCACATATCGAGTGTCTTGACCGGGATGAGGCCCTGATCATGCGTCATGGCGATCACCGCATCCCAGGCACCGGAGAGCGCTTCGGCAAACACCGTGTCGCCGGGGCGGGCATGCGAGACAGAAATACCTTCAGCCTGCAGACGATCCGCAGCCGGATTGATGATCTCCACTTCCTCGCGCCCAATGCTGCCGCCTTCGCCCGCATGCGGGTTCAGGCCAGCGAACGCGATGCGCGGCGCGGCAATACCGAACTCGTGGATCAGCGCGCGGTGGACGACGCGCGTGATTCGCTCCAGCCGCCCGTCGCCCAGCACGCCGGGTACATCGCGCAGCGGCATGTGGATGGTGGCCAGCGCGACGCGCAGCCCGCCGCCGGTCAGTATCATCACGGGGCTCGCGGCATGGCCCGCCGCTTCGCATAGGTGGGCCACAAACTCCGTATGCCCCGGAAAGCGGAAGCCGGTTGAATAAAGCAGTGCCTTGTTGATCGGATTGGTCACGACGCCCGACGCGCGCCCGGCGAGGGCATCGGAGACGGCGAGTTCGATGGCGCGGATAATTGCCGGCGCTGCCGCTGCATCAGGCCGCCCGGGCAAAACGGCGGGCACGCCGTCCAGCGTAAGAATAGGTAGAGCGCCTGCGAATATGCCTGCCGCTTCTGCGGGCGATGTTATGAACCGCGTCGGCACGTGCGAAATCAGGTTCGGTGCCCCAATCAGATAGAAGGCCAGCGACGGATCAGCCCGCAGCGCGGCCCAGGCCGCCGCCGAGATGGCGGGGCCGCAACCGGCGGGGTCGCCCATCGTCAGGGCCAGTGGGGGGAGGGCAGGTCTGCTCACGCCCGCGATGTCGCGCCAAATGGCCCGGCAGGCAAGCGCGTTCGTTGCCGTTAACGGTAAATGATCGTCGCGTCCCTGCGGGAGTTGCGCAGTTCACGCTCGGAAATCATGCTCAGCTCGCGGGCCTTGATCGAGCCTTTCATGTCTTCCTTCGAGGGCAGGGCTTCGGCTCCATCCTGACGGCGGCAGACATACATCACGGCAAGGCCGCCGCCGACGGCGAAAATTTCGGTGGGCGAGCCGACGGCGGTGCCCAGCACCAGCCCACGGCCTTCTTCGCCAAGTTCGATAACGTCGATGTCGTTCATGTCCTGGGCGCGAAGCTCGGACTTCGCGTTGGCCACGGATTGCACATCATCACATGATTTGATGCGGCCCATGGCTTCGATGAGCGTAGCTTCCTGCGCGTCCGTTGTGACGAGACGTTTCAGATCGACCTTGGTCGTCGGCTGGCTCGGCTCGCGCTTGGCAGTGACGTTGAGGATGTAAATGCCGTTGTCGACCTCAATAGGCGCCAGCAGGGCTGGCGCCTCATAGCCTGCGACAGCGGCCGCGAGGGCCGGCGCCAGGTCGTCCGCCGTTACCCAGCCCATATCGCCGCCGGTGGCCGCGGTGGGCGCTGACGAGATGCGCTGCGCTGCGATGCGGAAATCCGCGCCCTGCTGCAGCTGCTGGATGATCGACTCGGCGGCCTTCATCGCTTCCGGGCGAGTGGCCTCGTCTGGCGCATAGAGGAAGATTTCGGCGACGCGGTACTGCGTGGTCTTCGAGGCCGCGCGCATGCGGTTCAGCTGGTCTTCGACCTGGTTGTCGGAAATCCGGATTCGCGACCCGAACAGGCCACTCATCAGCCGGCCCCAGGCAATGTCAGCGCGGATCTGTTCCTCGAGGCTTACCGGGTTGACACCGGCGGCGAGCAATTGCTGGCGCAGGCCATCGGCGCCCACACCGCTTTCGGAGGCCATGTCGCTCAACTCGGCATCTATTTCCTGCGCATCCACTTCCACTTCGTACTCGGCCACGCGGTCGAGTTGGAGGCGTTCATCGATCAGTTGTTCCAACGCCTGGCCCGTGATCTGCTGGATCTGATCGGGCGAGGGCTCGCCGCGGCCCAGTGTCAGCAGCAGGAGGCGGGCGCGCTGGCGCACGTCGGAGTAGGAAATCGGCTTGTCATTGACGATAGCGGCAATGCCTTCCAGCTGCAGACGATTGTCTGCCGCGTCCGCCTGGGCAAGGGCAGAGGGGGCGCTCAGGGCCATGAGGGCTGCCATCAAGACTGCACGAACCATACAATTCCTCCACGGGATCCTGCATCGCAGACCCCTATAATTGCTCCGCTCAGACCATACAAATCCCCGCCTGCCGCGCAACGCGGCAGCACAGTAGGCGATGATTTCTTGCAGTTTTCAGGCCGGATTGACGTACACGTCAATCTTACTGCCCGCTTCCGAAGTTGCCGAGTGATTTCAAGGTGAAACGGAACTGGAAGTTCTCGGTCGGCCCGAGGGTACGGTCGGTCAGCTCGCTGCGGCTGTACAGCAGCTCGAAGCGCGAGCAGTCATCGGAATAGGCGAGGCCGATATCCCGGCGGGCATCCACGTCCTGGGCGATGTCGCGCAGCTGACCGAGGATTATCGAGTAGGAATCGGTCACCTGGATCTCGCCCTGAATATAGATGCCCTCGTCCGGCGTACCGAGGGGGCTGATCCGCGAATCGATCTTGTAATACTGCGCCACGCCCCGGAACCGGTCGAATGAGGTTGAGGCCCGCAGGTCGAGGCGGTTGAGGGCGAAGTCCTTGTCATCAAGGCGCAACCTGCTCGACAGGTTCAGGTTGCGGCCAAGGTCCAGAGAGGCGGAGGCCACCCAGTCCGAGGATTTGCCGTTGAGGTTGGAGGCGACGTCGAACGTGTCATCATCGCGCGAGCGCCAGCGCCGGCCGACGGTCGTACTCAGTTCGGTTCCGTTCTTCCACAAGGCGCGCGCAGTGAGGCCAGCCGACAGCTTTCCGTCGCCTTCGTAAAGGTCGTAGTTCCCGAAACCGTTCGGTTCGAACAGGCTCGACTCGTCGAACTCGTAAAGCTGGCTGTCCTCAACCGGGATCGCGGGATCGTTGGCGTTGGAGAAACCCCAGGCCGCCATGACCGCCGGCTCAAGCATCAGGTCGACGGACTTGCCCGGCCGCACCATCGGATAGGCGAGTTTGGCGCCGGCATTGCCAACCGCGCGGGATACCTGGTCTTTGCCGCTGACGGATTCGTCGAGGGCGTAGAAATCGCCGCGAAGTTCGACAAAGGGTTCGAACGTGGCGCCGCCAGGCAGCAGGTTGAAGTTGCGCCACTCGCCGCCTGCGCTGACCCGGTGGCTGTCGGCGCCGACATCCCGCGTCAGGATCGCTGAAGAGACTTTTGCACTGGCAAAGCCGAAACCACCGAGATCCCAGTTCTGCTCGGCGTAGAGCAGGGGCGAGACAACCGGGAGCTGATTGGCATCGTCGACGCCGCGTAGGCCCTGGAAGCTCAGCAGCGCGGCGTCAGCGTAATAGTCCTCACCCTGGCCGACGGCGAACAGTTGCGACAGCAGTCGGCGCGGCTGGTTGGAGTAGAGGCCGCGCTTGGCGTTCTCTCCGGCAATGTTGTAGCGCCGGTCATAGAGGTCATCGCTCTGACGCTCGACGGCAAAGCCCCACTTCCATTCCGGGGTGATCGCGAAAGCGCCGTTGGCATAGATATGCCCGCGCAGTTCTTCTTCGCCGAACTTGGTGCCGCTGCTGTCGAAGTCCTGTTCCTGAGTGAAGCTGGTATTGACCTGAACCTGGCCGGAATAGAAACGCTTGCGGTAATCGAGATTGATCACCGGATTGACGTTCGTCGAGAACATCGGCGAAATCGTTACGTCCGAGTAGTCAGAAATCGCCCGGTAATAGGGCTGTTTGTAGTAAAGGCCGAGCATCGACGAGCGGCCCGCATCCGGGATCAGCAGGCCGGAGCGGCGATCCGAATTCGGGTCGGGGTGGGCAAGATAGGGCAGGTAGAAGACCGGTATGCCGGCAATCTCGACGACCGCATCGCGGTAGGAGATCATCTGGCTTTCCTCATCCAGCACCGCGCGGCGGGCGCGGATGGTCCAGGTCGGCGTCTTGTCTTTCTCGCAGATCTCGCAGGCCGTGTAGACGACCTGGTCGAGCGCATTGTAACCGTCCGAGCGGCGGATGGCGGAGTTCGCGGTAACGGTGGCGCCCTGCGCAAGGCGCGCTGAGAAACCGATGGCGTAGCCGTCCGACAGGTTCGAGCCGACCTCGGCCTCGTCCGAGAATTGCTGCGCTCCATCCGCTTCGATGATGATGACATTGCCGATGGCGCGCACTTTTTCGGTCGTGCGGTTATAGATCAGCTTATCAGCGCGCAGGGTGCGGCCCTGGTAGAGCGCCTCGACATTGCCTTCGGCGACGATGCTGTTGTCTGCGGCGATTTCATAGACCGTATCGGCCTCGAGGATCACGCGCTCATCGGTGGTTTCGGCCGTGGGGGCGGCCACTGGCGTTGTGTCCTGCGCCTGGGCGGCAAGCGGCAGCACGGCTGAGAACCCTGCAAGCAGCGCGTATTGGGACCAGAAAGCCAAAAGGTACACCCTTACTCTGCCGCCGTTCACCGCGGCCCTGCCATCCCCTGCAGGACCCTGCGGCGTTTTCAGAGACTTAGAGTTGATCCAGCGGGCCGTCCAGCCATCGGCTTGCCCGGGCCTGCTTTTGGCGGCGCGGGCGGTGCATGCCCGCCACAGCCGCCCAAACCGCCCGGGCCACCAGCCCCCCGGGACAGGACAGCGCCTCGCCCCCCCCAGCGCCGGTTCCAGCAGCACGCCGTTGCACCGGGCGGGGTTGAGCCCGGCGGCGCGGACACTCTCGCCAACCGGCATCGGATGGGGGCTGTGCGCCTCCCGGACGCGGGCCAGCTGGCCTTTTGGTGGCGGGCTATCCGGGAGTTCCCGAGCGAAAGCCGGCTGGGGCGGGGCGGCCATATGAGGCGCCGGTAATCCGGCGAGTACTTCCAGTACGTCCGCCGCACGGCGCACCCGCGCGCCACCCTGCCGGATCAGGCCATAGGTGCCGGCTGCGCGCGGGCTCCAGCGGCGAGCCCGGCACTGCGATCACCCGGCGTCCCTGCTCGCCCGCGATGCG
>NZ_JBBEBT010000249.1:0-2673 GCF_040882205.1 Hyphomonas sp. | reverse complement strand
TCTCACCCCTGCCCCTCTCCCATGGGAGCGGGTTCAAAGAAAGGCTCGAACTAAGCCAGCGCCCGGATCGCCTCATCCATCGCCACCGTCCCGCGCGCCTCGTCCAGATGCAGCAGCTCCGTCATCTTGCCGTTGACCTTCAGCACGCCCTTCCCCGCATTCTCCGGATCGGCAAAAGCTTCGATCACGGCGCGGGCCTGTTCCACATCATGGCGGGACGGCGCGAAGATGCGGTTGGCTTCTTCCACCTGCGACGGGTGGATCAGCGTCTTGCCGTCGAAGCCGAGGTCGCGGCCCTGCTCGCACTCAGCGCGGAACCCGTCCTCGTTCTTGATGTCATTGTACACACCGTCAATGGCGGAGATCCCATAAGCGCGCGCCGCCGACATCGAGAGCTGCAGCGCGGTCTGGAAGGCCATCCGGTCCGGGGTCATCCGGGCACGGTATTCCTTGGCCAGATCATTCGTACCCATCACAAAGGCCGTGAGCCGCGAGCCGATCCTCGCCGCCGCGATCTCCTTGATGTTGAGGATCGCCAGCGGCATCTCGATCATCACCCAGAGCGCAAAGCCTTCCCCCGCCCCGGCCTTGGTCAGCGCTGCGTCCAGCCGCTCGATATCGCGCGCGCTGGTCACCTTTGGCGCCAGCATCGCATGCGCGCCCGCCTTCACGGCCACATCCAGATCGCTGTGGCCCCATTCGGTATCGAGACCGTTCATCCGCACGACCAGTTCGCGCTGGCCGTATCCACCCGCCGCCAGCGCCGCCGCAATCGCGCCGCGCGCCTCAGCCTTCATGTCGGGGGCTACACCATCCTCAAGGTCGAGGATCAGCGTATCGGCGGGAAGCTCCCGCGCCTTCTCGAGCGCGCGGGCATTGGCGCCGGGCATGTAGAGGCAGGAACGGCGCGGACGATGGGCGATGGACATGGGGCGGAACTCCTTGACGGGGCGTATTTCAGAGGCGAAGGGGTGGCCTGTTTCCGGCGCGAAATCAATGCGGCCAAACGTGGAGATCGCCATGCCTGACGCCCCGATCAGCGGCTTTGTCGCCGCCGGCTTCGAGACCGTGCAGGAGGCCTTCGCGGATAATTTCGCCCGCGGCGAGGAACAGGGCGCGGGCTTTGCGGTGCTCAGGGACGGCGAAGTGGTCGTTGACCTGCACGGTGGCTGGAGCGACCGTGCGGGCACGAAGCCCTGGGACGCGGGCACGATCGCGCCGGTCTACTCCACCACCAAGGGCATCGCCGCGCTCATCCTCGCGATGGCCGTCGAAACCCTGCCGGCCGGATACGAAACGCCGGTCGCTGAGGTCTGGCCAGAGTTTGCCGCCGCCGGAAAAGAGGCCGTCACCATCGGCGAAGTCGCAAGCCATCAGGCCGGCCTGCCCGGCTTCATCAATGCCATCGACCCCGCCCTCTGGCTGGACCCACCCGCTTGCGCCGCCGCGCTCGCGCAGCTTGCCCCGATGTGGACGCCCGGCAGCGCGCATGGCTATCATCCGCTGACCTGGGGCTATCTCGTGGGCGAGATCGTAGCCCGCATCAACGGACGCACCCTCGGCACAATCCTGCGCGAGGACATCACCGCGCCGCTCGGCATCGACTTCCGCATCGGTCTTCCGGAGACGGCGCATGCCCGCGTTGCCGAAATCCTGCGGCCAAAAGCCTTGGCGGACCTCGGCGAGATCACCCTGCCCCGCCGCGCGGCTTTTCTTGCCAAATGGTCGGCGCCCGACCGGGGCGGAGCGATCTGGCGCGAGATTGAAATTCCCTCCGCCAACGGACATGGCACTGCATCCGCCGTCACCACGCTTTACAATGCCTATGCCAGTGTTGGCCTGATCGGCGGCAGGCGCCTCATGCGGCCGGGCACTTTCGCGGCGCTGACGACCGCGCGCGCGGACGGGCCTGACCTCGTGCTGCCGATGACCACCCGCTTCGGCGCCGGCATCATGCATAACAACCTCAGGGCCTTCGGCCCCTTCGAGGACGGTCTGGGCCATTGCGGCTGGGGCGGCTCGCTCGCCATCGCCTCGCCCTCGCGCGGGCTCACCTGCGCCTATGTGATGAACCGCCAGTCCAGCAGCCTCGTCGGCGACCCGCGCGCCGTGCGCCTCATCGAAGCGGTCGCCGGGTGTCTCTGAGGCCATGCCGGACGGGTTTGACTGGCTTGCTTTTCTCTTTGCCGTCGCCGTGATCGAGCTGACGCCCGGCCCCAACATGGGCTGGCTCGCTGCGTTGACGATACGCGAAGGCAAGAAGCCAGCCTTCGGCGCCGTTTCGGGAATCGCCACCGGCCTCTCCCTACAGCTCCTTGCCGCCGTCACCGGCGTCACCGCACTGATTGTCAGTGTGCCAAGCGTTCACACCGGGCTGCACTGGGCGGGCATCGCCTTCATGCTCTACCTCGCCTTGGAAGCGTATTGCGACACCAGCTCGGTCGCGCTCGCCGCCGTCGGGCAGGAGCGCGGGTTCCGGCGCGGCCTGATCGCCAACGTGCTGAACCCCAAGGCGCTCGCCTTCTATGTGCTGCTGATCAACCAGTTCGTGGACCCCGCGAGCGCCCGGCCGGTCTGGCAGCAGAGCCTGCTGCTCGGAGCGATCCACCTGTCGGTCGCGACGCTGGTGCATGCCGGCGTCGTCCTGCTCGCAGCCAGGCTCGGCGCCCGGCT
>NZ_JBBEBT010000248.1:0-2679 GCF_040882205.1 Hyphomonas sp. | reverse complement strand
GGCCATAGCTGGTCGTCCAGCCTTCGGGCGCGGTTTCCGCCGGAAGGGTGCGCATCGTCTCGCGGCCATACCCGTCGACGATGCCGGACGCGCCCCGGTTGGCGGCGCGCACCATCGGCAATCCGGTCTCGATCGCGCGGTAACGGTTCTGCGCGTAGTGCTGGGCGGGGCCCATGCCAGCTCCGAACCAGGCATCGTTAGAAACCAGCACGATCCATTGCGCGCGGTCGGTCAGGTTGGCGCTGCGGGTTATTTCCGGGAAGAGGCCCTCATAGCAGATCAGCGCCACGAAAGGTGGCAGGCGGCCGTTCTGGATGGCCGTCGCCCCTGCCCCGGGGCGGAAGCCAGAGGCGGCGAGACGCTGGGTGGTGGGCGGCAGAAGCGTTGCGAACTCGCGTCCAAAAGGGATGAAATCCACCGCCGCCAGCTCGCCGAACGGCACCAGCCTGTGCTTGTCATAGAGCGAGATCGGGCCGCTCTCGTTGGCGGAAGCATCGAGCACGGCGAGGCTGTTATAGTAAACCGGCGTGTCCTCGGAGAACCATTCATAGCGCGTAGCGCCGACGATCAGTGTGCGCTCGCCGATATAGGAGGAGATGGCGTCCAACGAGGCGGATTCCTGCAAGAGGAAACCGGGCACGGCGCCTTCCGGCCAGACGACGATGTCGCCGGGGCGGCTGTCCGGATAGGTCAGCATACGGATGTATTCAACCAGCACTGCGCCGGGCTCCATCCGGTCCCAGTCGGCCTGCGGCACGCCGGCGTCCATGATCACAACCTGCTGGTCGGTCATTGCGGAGGGCGCGGCGGTACGCTCGGCGCCCCAGGCCCAGCCGAAGGCGAGTGCGACGACCGCTGCAAAGGACGGCGCGAGGCGTAGCCCGAGGCCCTTGGCGTCGCGCGTGTCGACGAGGGCAGCGGGCGCGGCCATGACGAAGACGGTGAGCAGGGTAAGCCAGTAGACGCCGCCGAGGGAGGCGGACTGCGAGAGCGCGCCTCCGGGAATCCAGGTGGTACCTGGCAGGTTCCAGGGAAAGCCGCCGAAGAGATGGCCGCGCACCCATTCGGAGAGCGCGAAAAAGGCGGCGAAGACAAAGATGCGCGAAGGCGAGGCGGACCAGAAGGCGCCGGCCATCGCGGCGCAGGCGCCCCAGATCAGGCCCATGCCGGCGGGCAGCACGATCAGTGGCAGCCAGATGAAGGCGAGGTGCTGTTCGGGGTTCACCAGGAAAGGCATCGCCGTCCAGTGCATGGAGACGAGGAAGAAGCCCGCGCCGAAGGCCCAGCCGCGCAAGGCAACCTGGCGGCCCCATCGCGCATGGGCGCGCGCGCCGTCGATCATCCAGACGAGCGCGGTAAAGGAAATTACCAGCACGGCGCTGAAATGGAACGGCGCAAAGGCGAATGCGGCGAGCGCGCCGAAAACGGCGGCGGCAACGCCGGCGCGCCAGCCGGTCAACCGCGCAAGCGACTCGTGAAGTGGCCCCAGAGCCGTGAAGCCGTGGCTGCGAACAGCGGTGGACATTAAAACTCTACTCCTCGGGGTACGGGGATGCGGGCGGCTCCGGCAGGCGGAGCTTCAGCCGGCGGATACGGCGCGTGTCGGCTTCCATGATTTCCAGTTCGGCGCCGCCAGGATGGCGCAGGATCTCGCCGCGCAGCGGAACCTTGCCGGCGAGCGCCACAGCGATGCCGCCGAGCGTGTCAATTTCCGCATCGCTGTCGACGAGGCCGAGATCGACGCCGGATTCTTCGGCGAACTCGTCGACTTCCATGCGGGCGTCAGCTTCCCAGACGCGGGCGCTGCGGCGCAGGAACATCGGCTCGTCGTCGTCATGCTCGTCCTCTATATCCCCAACGATGACCTCCACGAGGTCTTCCAGCGTCAGCAGGCCGTCGGTGCCGCCATACTCGTCGACGACCAACGCCAGATGAATGCGGGTTGCCTGCATCTTCACAAGCAGGTCCGTCAGCTTCATCGAGGGCGGGACATAGAGCACTTCGCGGTGGAGCCGTTCCAGAGGGCGTTTCGGCGGCGTGCCTTCCTTGGCCAGCTCGCTGACGACGTCCTTTATGTGGACGAAGCCGATCGGGTCATCCAGCGTTTCGCGGAAGACCGGGAGACGCGAATGCGTGACTTCGGCAAAGAATTTCAGAAGCTCGGGAAATTCTGTGCCCGCCTCGACGGCTTTCATCTCGGCGCGCGGCACCATGACGTCATAGACGCGCAGCTTCTCGAATTCGGCGACCCGGATCCGCATGACCTGCGGTGCGCCTTCCCCGCCGGTATCGGCGGCGGAGGTCTCCGGCTGGGGCGCCGGTTTGCGCCGGAAGCCAAAGAGGCCGCGTAATCGCCCGGACGAAGCGGCGTCAGAAGAATCAAAATCACTCATCTGGGCCTGTTTCGCTCAAGAGGTAGGGATTGGCTATACCGAGCGATGCAAGCGCCCTGATCTCGCGCGCCTCCATCACTCCCGCTTCGGCCGGGGTCTCGTGGTCATGGCCGAGGAGGTGCAGATAGCCATGGATGAGGAGATGGGTCAGGTGGTCGGCCAGCGCCTTTCCCTGCACGGCCGCGTCCCGGGACGAAACTCCGTAAGCGACCGCAATGTCGCCCAGAAGAGGCCGGTCCATCGGGAGTGCCGGGAAGGAGAGCACGTCTGTGGGCTTGTCCTTGCC
>NZ_JBBEBT010000247.1:2484-17668 GCF_040882205.1 Hyphomonas sp. | reverse complement strand
GGCCATTCTCTGGCACTGGCGCATCCTGCGCTGGATCACGAACGGCTTTGCGGCAGTCTTCCGGCGCACTATGGGTCTTGGCGGCGCCACGTCGCTTGCTGTGTCCGCGAACGTGTTCATGGGCATGACTGAAGCCCCGGTGCTGATCCGCCCCTATATCAAGGGCATGACCCGGTCCGAGCTGCTGATCATGATGACCGCCGGGTTCGCCACCATCGCCGGTTCGGTTCTGATCGTGTACGGAGCGTTCCTTGAAGGCAAGATGGACAACCCGCTGGCCCAGCTGCTCACCGCTTCCATCATGGCCGCGCCTGCGGCTGTTGCCGTCGCCCTCACAATGATTCCGGAGACGACGCCTGCCGACCAGCGCGTGCAGAACCCGGACTTCAACTATGCCTCCACCATGGATGCCTTCTCGACCGGCGCCACGGACGGCCTGAAGATCGTCTTCAATATCGCCACCATGCTGATCGCTGCCCTCGCGCTTCTCTGGCTGGTCAATGCCGGCCTCGGATCTTTCCCGGACGTGCTCGGCGCGCCGCTGTCGATCGAGCGCATCCTCGGCTGGATCTTTGCGCCGCTGATGTACATGGTCGGTGTGCCCTGGGACGAGGCCGCGAAGTCCGGCTCGCTGATGGGCGTGAAAACCGTGCTGACCGAGTTTGTCGCCTTCATCCAGCTCGCCGAGATTCCGGTCGACCAGATGGACCCGCGCACGCGCATCATCACGGCGCACGCGATCTGCGGATTTGCCAACTTCGGCTCCATGGGCATCCTGATCGGCGGCCTGACGATCGTCGAGCCGGACCGGCGCGAAGATTTCCTGTCGCTGGCCTGGCGCACGCTGCTTGCGGGCACGCTGGCAACCTGCCTGTCTGCTGCTGTGGTCGGCGCGCTGCCTTACCAGCTCTTCGCAGGGACTTGACGGTTCCGGTCTTTGCCCGCGCGTGCCCGGACAGGGACGACTGGAAACTTCCGCTTCCTGGTGCTTTCCCGTCGATGGCGGCCACTGTGCCGGTTATCACCATGCAGGCTGTTCTGGCCGGTTTCGCGATCAGCACCTGCGCGCAGGGCCACGAAGCGCCCGGCCGTGTGCGCGCCGTCCTCTTTGCCGCCTTCATTGGCAGGTGGATGGCGAGCCTTGTTCCGGTTGCCGCGCCCGTCTGCGATAGGGTGCCGGAAGGATCAGCCCTCCGCCGGCCGCTGCAGATGGGCTCGCTCGCGCTGCTTGCGGTGCTTCTGCGGATCGCTCCGGATACGTTCTACGGGATCCGCGATGTCCCGGGCGCAAGGTTCGATGGGCGCCCGGCGCTGATGGCCCGCCGCGCCGAAATTGAACGCCGTGCTGAGGCGGGTGAGCAGGACATCGTCGTCACGCCGATTGCTGCCGGCCCCTGGGCCTATCACGGGGATGATGTGGCGGCTGATCCGTCGGACTGGCAGAACGGCTGTATCGCGTCCTATTATATAGTCAGTTCACTGCGGTCTGAGCCGGCGCCGGAACAGCAACATTGACCGGTGCAGTTCGCAATAGACGACCAGTCAGTCAGGCTTACGACCCGTTTGAGTGAAGCCGCGTGGCAGCGGCTGGGAGTTGTCGCCACGTCACTCTGATCGCATCGGGCGGCGCGCCGCGTGCCGTAACAGATACTCTCCGGCATCGCCGGGGTCGCCATCTGCCTCGTCAGCGCCTACAACCTGTGGCGGGCGCGCGGTTGATTTGCGCCGCTTTAAGGGAGTGTGCGCGTGGCGTTTCGCAAGGGATTGATTGCATGTGCTGTTGCAGGCCTGGCGCCTGGCGGACTGGCTCAGACCGAGCCGGCCGAAGCCGTTCAGGCAGCAGACCTCCGCCTGCTGCCCATTGAGATATGGGGCGACCGAAAGGACCGCGATCCCGGCGCGCAATCGGTCATCGAGGCCGGCCTGATCGCCGACACCGCCGCCGACCGTCCTGCCGAAATCCTGAACCAGGCGCCAGGCGTGAATATCCAGATGAATTCAGGGCAAGAGCATCTGATCGCCATTCGCTCGCCCGTGCTCAGCGGCGGGGCCGGGCAGGGAAGTTTTCTCATTCTCGAGAACGGCGTGCCGACCCGCTCGCCCGCGTTCGGCAACGTCAACAGTCTGATCGAGCCGCATCTGGAAATCGCCGATGCCATCGAAGTGATTCGCGGGCCGGGCAGTGCGAAGTATGGTTCGAACGCCATACACGGACTGATCAATATCATGCTGCCGGACGCGGACGGTGACCAGTCGTTGCGCGCAAGCTATGGCTCGCTGGGCCGCTGGCGCGGTGACGCCTCGATCAACCTGGGGAGCGACACCCGCCTCAATCTCTCACTGATGGACGATACGGGCTGGCGTGATGCAACCGGCGGCCAGCAGCAGAAACTTTCCCTGCTCACGCGCCAGTCCTTCGGCGCATGGGACGCCGCCGCATGGCTCTCGGCTTCGAGCCTCAATCAGGAAACCGCGAGCTTCATCCAGGGCCCCCGCGCCTATGAGGATAGCGACCTCGTCAAGACCAATCCCAACCCCGAAGCCTTCCGCGACGCCTGGTCGGCCCGCGCGGGCCTTCGCCTCGAACGCAATCTCGGCCCCGGCCGCCTGATCCTGACGCCCAATCTGCACAGTCAGGGCATGGTCTTCTCGCAGCACTTCCTTCCTTATGGCGGCGTCGAGAAGAACGCACACACCGGCGGCGGCCTGATGGCGCGCTATGACCTTGACCCCGTTGGCCGCTTCACCTGGCGCTTCGGCGCCGACACGGATTTCGCCACCGGATACCTGAAGGAAATCCAGCCCAATCCGAACCCGAGCCGCAACTTCCCGCAAGGCGTCCACTACAACTACACCGTCGAAACGCAGGTCTTCGCCCTCTGGACCGAAGCAGATGTAACGCTCACGGACAATCTGCGGTTGCTCGCTGGCCTCCGCAGCGAGGTTCACGACTACGCCTATGACACTCGCGCGCCTGCCGGCATCAATGGCCGCTTTAACGTGCCCGCCGACCGTTCGGATGACTTCAATTTCGTCACACCGAAGGTCGGCCTCGTCTGGGATCAGCGCTGGTACAGTCTCTATGCGAACTATGCGCGCGGTGCCCGCGCCCCGCAGGTTTCCGACCTCTACCGCTTGCAGAACAGGCAGGTCGCCGGCGAGATCAAGGCCGAAACGCTGGACAGTATAGAGCTCGGGGTGCGCGGTGACGCGCTGTTCGGCCATCTCGATTTCGACATCGCGGCGTACTGGATGGAGAAGGAAAAATTCTTTTTCCGGGATTCTGATGGCCTCAATGTCGTGGACGGATCAACCCGCCACAAGGGGATAGAAGCTGCTGCCACGCTGCGTATCGATGATGGCCTGAGCCTTAGCGGAAACATCGCCTGGAGTGATCAGGAGTACACCTTTGATCGCCCGGTTGTCGCCGCGCAGGAGCGGATCGTCTCAGGCAATGCCATCGACACCGCGCCCGAATGGCTGGCCGATGCGCGGCTCGACTGGCAGGCGCTGGACGCTCTGAAGCTTTCCCTGACCATTGAGCATGTCGGCGAATACTTCACCGATCCCGCCAACACGGTCACCTATCCCGGCCACACGGTGCTGGGCGCCCGCGCCGGCTGGAACCTGACCGACACGCTCGAAGCCTCTGTGATCCTCCGTAACCTGACGGATGAAGCCTATGCCGACCGCGCCGATGTTGGGTTTGGCAACGAACGTTATTTCCCCGCAGAGCCGCTGAACGCGACCTTCGGCATCACCAAGAAATTCTGAGGAAGCACAGCATGAAACTCTATCACAGCCCGATGGCGCCGAACCCCGACCGCGTCATCTACTTCCTGCGTGCCAAGGGCAAGCTGGACGCCGTGGAGCTGGAGGAAGTTTCCATCATGAAGCAGGAGCACAAGCAGCCGGGCTACCGCGAAGTCTCACCCTATGCGCAGGTGCCCGCGCTGGTCCTCGACGACGCCACCAACATCACCGAGAGCCGCGCCATCTGCACCTATTTCGAGGGCATCTTTCCTGAGCCGAACTTGATGGGCCGCGACCCGAAGGAAAAGGCACTGATCGAAATGTGGGACCGGCGGGTTGAGTTGATGTTCTTCATCCAGTTTGCTGGCTGGTTCCGAAACGCGCACCCGGCCATGGCGCCCCTTGAAGTGCCGCAGGTTCCGGAAACTGCGGCCAAGAGCGAAAAGGCTGCAAAGAAGATGGTCGAGCGCCTTAACGAGCATCTCGCGGACAACGAGTTCGTCGCGGCAGACCGTTTCTCGATTGCGGACATAACCCTATACATTAGTTGCGGATTTTGCCGGGTGATGAAATGGACGCCGCACAAGGAGCTGCCCAACCTCGGCCGCTGGCACGACGCCATGACGGCGCGCGGTTTCGCGGGCTAGGGTATATACACTCCGTCTGCGGATCAAAACGGGCAGGTGGCCAGTGCCTGTCCCAGCCTGATACAGCCTCAAAGGCAGGGCTTCCATATCGCCGCCAATGCGGTATTCAGCTGTCAACTTCAGGCAGCGGGAGAGCCCAGATGCGTTGGATCGGTGTAGCAGCGGCCCTCGGCCTCGTCCTGTCCGCCTGCGCGCAGCGTTCGGCCTGGACGCTGCCTGTCCAGCCCGCCAGCCCCGCCGAGCTCCTGCGCGCTGCTCCCACCGGCCGCCTGCCGGGCATCGCCCGCCCGGTCACTTATCGCGCTTCGCTGGACCTTGATCCGCGCGAGGCGCACTTTGATGGCACTGTCGAAATAGACATCCGGATCGAGGCAGCCGCCACAGGTCTCTGGCTGCACGGTGACGATCTCGAAGTCAGTTCCGTCACGGCCACCGCGGGCGGCGAAACGGTCGAGGCGACCTGGACCGAAGTGCTGGAAACCGGCGTTGTCTGGGTCGGTTTTCCCAGGCGTCTCAATGCGCGCAAGCTAACGCTCACCATCGATTATTCGGCCCCGTTCAACGCAAACCTCGCAGGCCTGTTCAAAGTCGAGTCGCAGGGCAAGTTTTACGCGCTTGCCAAGTCCGAAAGCATCGAGGCTCGCCGCTTCCTGCCGGGTTTTGACGAGCCCCGCTTCAAGGCCGTGTTCGACATGTCGATCACCGTTCCGGAAGGTATGCACGCGGTCGCCAATACGCCGGAAATCTCGCGCACGCGCGCCCGAGAAGGTTTCGAGACCATCCACTTCGCGCCAACCCGTCCGCTCTCGACCTATCTGCTCTCGGCCGCTGTCGGCGACTTCGACCGCATTGCGCGCGCGCCACTGCCCGTCAACGGGATCCGCGACTTCGAAGTCCCGCTCACCGGATACACACGCGCCGGCAAGGCAGGCGAACTCGCCTTCGCGCTCGACCTTACGCCGGACATGATGCGCCGCTTCGAAGAGATGCTGCAGCAGCCCTATCCCTACCAGAAGCTCGACATCGTCGCAGCGCCGCAATGGCCCTCCGGCGCCACTGAGCTTGCCGGGGCGATCACTTACCGCGAAGCCCGCGTCCTGGTTGGCCCGAATGCCGGTCCATCGCTCATCCGCGCTGTGAAGGAAATCCATGCCCACGAGATCGCCCATATGTGGTTCGGCAATCTCGTCACGCCGCCCTGGTGGAATGATCTCTGGCTGAAGGAAGGCTTCGCGGTCTGGAGCGAAACGGCGATCCTTTCGCAGATGGAGCCTGACGGCAACCATGAGGTTGCCGCAGTCGCGGACGGCCTGCGCGCCATGGCGCTCGACAGCCTCTCCAGCGCGCGCGTGGTGGCTGGTCCCATTGGCCGCAACGAGGACATCCGCAACGCCTATGATGCGCTGACCTATTCCAAGGGCCAGTCGGTGATCCGCATGGTCGACCATTATTTCACGCCGGAGCGATTCCGCCCGGCGCTCGGCCGCTACATCGCGCGCTTTGCGGACGGCGACGCCAGCAGCGCGGACTTTTATTCCGCCATCGCGGATGCCACCGGCGAGCCTGTCATCGGAAAAGTGTTCCGGGACTTTGTCACCCAGCAAGGCGTCCCCCTGGTCGAGGCTGAAATCTCCTGTGGCGCAGGCGCCCCGAAACTGACCCTCAGCCAGAGCCGCTACCGACCGCTTGGCTCGCAGATCACCGGTGGCGCCAGCTGGACCATCCCGGTCTGCGTCGCCTGGCAGGACGGCGCCAATCGCGGCAAGACCTGCACGTTGCTGGCATCGGACTGGTCGGTCACGCAACTGCGCGGCGCCATGTGCCCGTCGGCGATTGTTCCGAATGCGGACGGTGCAGGCTACTACCGCTTCGGCCTTAAGCCCGATGCCTGGCGCGCGCTCGGCGAAGCGCTGCCCGGGCTGCCTGCCACCGAAGCGCTTGTCAGCCTCGACAGCGCCGAAGCCGCTTTCACTGGCGGCACGCTTCCCGGCGAAACCTATCGCAGCGTGCTGCTTCCGGCGCTCGCGCACCCGGACTCTACGGTCCTCGTGCAAGGCCTTCGGGCCGCCGAAACGCTCCTGGCCAAGGTCAGCGAGGCCGCTGCGAGCGAGCTGCGCTCGCAGGTATCCGCCGCGCTGGCGGCGCGCGCCGCGACGGTCAGCAATCCGGAGGCCATGGACCGTATCCTGGCCTTCCGTGCACTGACCCTGGAAGAGCCCGCCGCGCGCGCCGAACTGAACCGGCGTCTTGCGCCCTTGCTCGCAGGCACCGGCGGCCTCTCGAGCGATCTATATGTTCCGGCCCTGCGCGTCGTGTTCGCCGAGGGCGGCGCGGCAGCCTTTGACGAAATCCTCGCGGCACGTGCGCGGATGGATGATGCTGTCTTCACGCAGGCCATGGCTGACACCATCGGCTCGGTCACGGAGCCCGAACTTGCCCGCCGCGCCGAGGCGCTGATGTTCGAAGGCACCTTCGGAGGCGCCGCCAGCCATTCCATTGCAGCCAGCCTGATGGGAAATCCTCAGCACCGGGAGCAAACCTGGGCGCGGCTCACGGCTGATTTTCCGGCTTTCCTCAGCGCCATTCCGGCCCAGGCGCGCCGGGCCACGCCGCGTCTCGCGCGCGCGTTCTGCGACGCGGGCCGCATTCCGGAACTGGACGCGCTGTTTGCCGTCAATGCGGCCGGCGTTCCCGGTCACGAACAGGCACTCGCGGAAACCCGCGAATACCTGACGCTCTGTTCTGTCCAGTCTGAGGCGGCGCTCACCGCTTTCGGTCCATAGGGCAAAATCTGCTGAAGGGGCTACCGGGTGAGCGCTAGAATTTGCGACAAATCAGAAAACCTGGAGCAAGCGATCTGATTCCATCGGATCTCCTGCTTTAGGCGTTCTTGATGTTCATGCCGCCATCCACCGGGATGTGCACGCCGTTGAGGAAGCTTGCCGCCGGCAGTACCAGCGACAGCGTCATGTTGGCGACCTCTTCGGGGATGCCATACCGTCGCAGCGGAACGCGGCGCTTGGCATAGATTTCCTTGTGCTCGTCAGGAATGCCGGCGGTGATGCCGGTTGTGATCGGTCCCGGGCAGATGCAGTTCACCGTAATGCCTTCGCGGCCTAGGTCTACGGCAAGCCCGCGCGTCAGGCCGATCACGCCATGTTTCGCGGCCACGTAGGGCGAGTTGCCGGGCGTCGCGCCAAGGCCTTCGGTCGAAGCGATGTTGACGATCCGTCCCCAGCCATTCCTGCGCATATAGGGTAGCGCCGCGCGGATGGCGCGCTGGTGCGAAGTCAGCATCACGTTGATGCTCGGCCCCCAGCTATCCTCGTAGGCTTCTTCGCCGACCTGCGCCGGAATGGCGAAGCCCGCATTGTTCACCAGGATATCCATTCCGCCGAAATGCTGCGCTGCCTCGTCTACCACGCGTTTGATTGCCGCTCCGTCACCCACATCCAGCGCCCAGCCCTTCACATGCTTGATGCCAGCGGCCTTGATCTCCTCGACAACAATATCGACGTTCTCCTGCTTCAGGTCCGTCACGGCGACATTGGCGCCTTCGCGCGCGAACAGGTGCGCTGTGGCGCGCCCCATGCCGCTGGCCGCGCCGGTGATCAGCGCAGTCTTGCCTTTGATGGAGCGGGAAAGCTCCTGATAGGGTGGTTGCGGTCTCATGCGGGTTTCCTCAGTTTCTTGATTGTGCCGGAAAAATTCAGAACGGGGCGGCCGTCCTCGCCGTGGACGATGCCGCGAACAAAGCTCAGCGATCCGCCCTTGCGCAGCGTGTCGCCGCGCGCCGTCAGCAGTTCGCCCTCCACCGCCCCGTCGATGAATTCGGCCGTGAAGGCTACAGTCACCCCATAGCCGCCCTCCATGGCCTCATGGCCGAGGGCGAACAGGGCAAAATCGGCAAAGGTCATGAGGCACCCGCCGTGCACCACACCTCCGGCGTTCATGTGCTTGCGCGCTGCGCGGAAGGCCGCCACGGGGCCCTTTTCGTCTACCCTGAAATAGAACGGGCCGGCCGTCTCATGCTCGAACGGCTCCTCTTTCCAGGTCGTCCAACCTGCGAATTCGCCTGCTGTTTCGACGGTCGTTGCCATCCCGTTCCCTCTTATGCTTCGCTGCGGCAACCATACCCCTACGGCCCCCTTCGACAAGCGTGCCGTTGCGGCATAAAGTGGGACGGAAAAACAAACCCCGGGAGACGAAACCCATGGCCTTTGACGCCGAAACCCGCGCCGCCCTGATCGAACAGGTCCGCCGCTTCGTGACCGAGACCTGCGTGCCGGTCGAGGCTCAGGTCGGCGAGGAGGACGCCGTCCCCCAGCACGTCATCGACGAAATGAAAGCCCTCGGCCTGTTCGGCATTGCGGTGCCAGAGGAATATGGCGGGCTGGACCTCGACATGGAAACCGAATGCCTCGTCGCGTTCGAGCTGGGCAAAACCTCGCCCGCGTTTCGTTCCGTGGCCGGCACCAATATCGGCATTGGCAGCCAGGCGCTGATCCTCTTCGGCACTGAGGAACAGAAATCAAAATGGCTGCCCGGCATCGCCTCCGGCGACCTGATCGCGAGCTTCGCGCTGACCGAGCCTGAAGCCGGCTCCGACGCGGCAGGCCTTAAGACCAAAGCGACCCGCGACGGCGACCACTACATCCTCAACGGCACCAAACGCTACATCACCAATGCAAACAAGGCAGACCTGTTTACCGTCATGGCACGGACGAACCCGGACGAGCCGGGCGCCAGGGGTGTCTCCGCCTTCATCGTCGAGCGCGGCACGCCGGGTCTCTCGGTCGGCAAGCCTGAAAAGAAAATGGGCCAGCAGGGTGCGCATATCTGCGACGTTATTTTTGAAAACGCCCGCGTTCCTGCGGCCAACATGATCGCTAAGGAAGGCGAAGGCTTCAAGGTCGCCATGAGCGTGCTCGACAAGGGCCGCTTGCATATTTCGGCCGTTGCCACCGGCGTCTCCAAACGCCTGATCCGCGAGATGGTCAACTATTCGCTGGAGCGCAAACAATTCGGAAAACCAATCTTCGAGCACCAGATGCTTCAGGCCCTGATCGCCGACAGCCAGGCTGAAACCTATGCCGCCGAATGCATGATCCTGGACGCCGCCCGCCGGCGCGACGCCGGTGAAGACGTCACGATGCTTGCCTCCTGCACCAAGCTCTTCGCCACCGAGGCCTGCGGCCGCGTCGCCGACCGCGCCGTGCAGATTTTCGGCGGCGCAGGCTACGTCACCGATTACGGCATCGAGCGCTTCTACCGCGACGTCCGCATCTTCCGCCTCTATGAAGGCACCAGCCAGATACAGCAGATCATCATCGCCCGCGAACTCGCCCGGGCCGCCAAAGCAGGAAACCTCTGATGTTCGACCACGACCCCACTGACCCGCACGAAGTCGGCCTGAACGCCGACCGCCTCGACGCGATGCCGGCCTATTTCAAGGAAAACTATATCGATACCGGCAAGCTGCCATGCATGGCGCTTCTTGTCTCGCGCGGCGGCGAGATTGCGCATGAGAGCTATACCGGCGCCACTGAGATGGGCGGCAAGGAAGTGATCAGTGCCGAGACGATCTTCCGCATCTACTCGATGACGAAGCCGATCACGACGCTCGCCATCATGATGCTGCTGGAAGAGTGCAAGATCCGGCTCGATCATCCGGTCAGCCGCTACATCCCGGAATACAAGAATGCCATGGTCTGGGACGGTGGAACAGCGGCCGCGCCAAAGCTGCGTAAGCCGGACCGCGAGATGCTGGTGCTTGATCTCGTCACGCACACGTCCGGCCTCACTTACGGCTTCCTCTTCCAGGATGAGACCGACGAGATCTACCGCATCAACAAGGTCGGCCATCCGAAGGATACGTTGCAGGACATGGCCCGCCAGATCGGCCAGCTGCCGCTCGCCTTCTCTCCGGGTACGGAATGGCGCTACAGCCACTCCATCGATACGCTCGGCGCTATCGTGGAAATCATCTCCGGCCAGCCGCTGGACGAATTCTTCCGTGAACGCATCTTCGGCCCGCTCGGCATGGATGATACCGATTTCTGGGTCCCGCCGGAGAAAATCCACCGCCTGATGGCCTGCTACCAGAAAGACGCCAAGACCGGCGAGACCACGCTCGCCGATCCGGGCGGCGCCGCCTCGAAACTGTATTCGAGGCGCCCGAACCTGCTGAACGCCGGCGGCGGCCTCGCCTCCACCGTGCGTGATTACCACCGCTTCGCCTTGATGCTGCTGCGCGGCGGCACGCTGGACGGCGCGCGGATCATCAGCCCCAAGACCTGGGAATTCATGCGCCAGAACCACCTGCCTGATGACCAGACCATGCGCGGCATGGGCCGCTCGGCCTTCACCGAAGTCATGGCGGACGGTGTAGGCTTCGGCCTCGGCGGCTCGGTCGTGCAGGACATCGTGCAGACTCGCCAGCCCGGCAGCGATGGCACCTTCAGCTGGGGCGGCCTCGCCTCGACCTTCTTCTGGATCGACCCCGAAGAAGAACTGATCGCCATCCAGGCCACGCAGCTGATGCCGTCCTCCACCTATCCGATGCGCATGCAGTTCCAGCAGCTCGTCTATTCGGCCATCGACTGGTGAGCGAGCCGCCGAAAAATCCTGTTCGCGATGCGATCCTCGGTCTGACGTCTGCTAAAGGCGCCGGCAAGACCATTACCCCGGAAGACGCCGCCAAGACGGTCAGTGCGGAAAACTTCGTGCGTGTACTGAAGGATGTGCGCGCCGAAGCCATCCGCCTGCACAAGGCAGGCACGATCGTGATCTACCGGAAAGGCAAGCCGGTTGAGAATCCCGATACGTTCAAAGGGGTGTATCGTCTGGGGTTGCCAGCCTGATGGCCCTCCGGCTTGACCAGCGGTCGTTTGTCGTCATCCCGGGATTTGCGTCAGCATATGCCCGGTAATCCAATCCCTTGAAACGGGCACCGTAAGCAGTCTGGACCGGAAAAATCCTGCGGATTATCCAGGATTACGACACGAGAGGGTTTTGAACACATATGCCCAAGACCCCCGACCCTTTCCATGATTTTGTCGCCGAACTCTTCGCCCCGATGGGCACTGTCAGCATACGCCGCATGTTCGGCGGCGCGGGCGTGTTCCGGGACGGCCTGATGTTCGCGCTGCTTGGAGACGACACGGTCTATCTGAAAACCGACGCGAGGCTGCGTGTTGACCTCGAAGCCGAAGGCAGCGCGCCCTTCCTCTGGACGAAACCCAGCACCGGCGAAGTAATCGACATGGGCTATGTCAGCCTGCCATCCTCCGCGATGGACGATCCGGATGAAGCGAGCCAATGGGCGCGGCGCGCGCTCTCTGTGGCAAAGGCAAAGGCGGCGGCAAAGCCGGTCACGAAACGAAAGGGGTAATCAGGCAACCGCCGGCCGCTTGACCGGTTGGTCGAGCGAGAACGCGTCTTGCGCCGAGCCATGCTTGCGCAGGTGCTGCAGGCGCTGCCAGCCATCTTCCAGCGCGAAGCGCTCGCCTTTCGCCGCCCACCACATTACGAAGCCGGGCCCGTCGCTGCGGTCGATTTCGTTGGCCAGCCGCCGCATGCCGGGCGGGTGGGTGCGGCCCGAATGGCTGAAGGCTTTCAGGTCTTCCAGCGAACGCCAGACGGCGAGCGTGGAAATCTCCGGCGCACGCCACTCCGGAGGGTATGGAAACGCATTCGTAAATCCGCGCCAGCTGCCATCCGGGCAGCGCAGTCCATGATCGTGATGCAGCAGGCCTTCGAACGCGTCGCCATCCTTAAAGATGCGCGGCAGCAATGCGACAAAAACCTGAACGAATTCATTGCTGAAGTCGAACTTGCCCATTGGGCGAGCACAATTGAAATGCATGAGCCTGTAGTCCATTGCGCCCAACCCGGTTTTGCGTCCGGGTTGAAGTTAGCGCGAAATGGGTTTCGTAATCTTTAAGGGAAACAATATTGGGTCCTGCTATCTTGGATTACTTGCCCGTGAACACAGCCTGGCGCTTCTGGAGGAAGGCCGAGACGCCTTCACGGAAGTCTTCCGTGCGACCGGCAACGCGCTGGGCGACCCGCTCATTATGCAGCGCGGCGCCGAAATCATCGTCGCATGCTTCCCAGATGCACTGACGCGCCAGCGACAGCGCCACCGTCGGGCCACTCGCCAGTTTCTGGGCAAATTCCTTCGCCGTTTCCATCAGCTTGGCATCCTCGACCACCCGGTTCACGAGGCCCCATTGCAGCGCCGTTTCGGCGGGGAGTTTTTCACCCAGAAGTGCCATTTCCATGGCCCGCACCCGGCCGATGGTCTTGGCGAGCAGGTAGCTCGAGCCGCCATCCGGCACGAGGCCGATGCGGCGGAAGGCCTGCAGGAAGTAGGCGCTCTTGCCGGCGATCACGAGGTCGCCCATCAGGCCGATCGCGCAGCCGACGCCGGCTGCCGCGCCGTTCACGGCGGTGATCACCGGATGCGGATGTTCGCGGATGGCTGTGACGAGCGGATTGTAGAAGGCGTCGAGGGCCTTGCCGGCATCCGGCGGCGAATCAGGGTGGGTAATGGCGGGGCCGGAACCCATGCCGCCCAGGTTTGCGCCGGAGCAGAAGCCCCGGCCCTTGCCGGTCAGGATCGTACAACGCGCTTCCTTTGCGGCAACCTCGAAAGCATGGAGAAGTTCGATAGCCGTATCGACGCCGCAAGCGTTCAGCGTCTTGTCGTCATCGAATGCGATGATCGCGATATCGCCGTCGCGCTCGTAGGAAATCTTCTCGTATTTGGTCATCGCTGACGCTCCCTTGTGCCGGTTCGAGGGCGAATTAAGCCGATTGCCCGGCCCGGGAAAAGCCTCACGCCGGGTCAGGTTCCGGCCCCCATGGCGCAAATGCTGAACGCACGCTACACTATTCACAAGCTTAACTTCGGAGAATTCCAATGGCCCTCGACGCGATCCAAGGCACCGGCATGCGCACGCTGCTCGACCGGCAGAAAGCTGCCCACCTGCGCGACGGCGCGCCCTCGCTCGCGCGGCGTATCGAATGGCTCGACAAGTCGATCGACCTCCTTGTCACGCACGGCGACGATCTCAACGACGCGATGGCAAAAGATTTTGGCCACCGCTCGAAGGACCAGTCAAACCTCACCGACATCGCCGGCTCCATCGGCGCGCTGAAGCATGCGAAGAAGCACGTCGCCAAATGGATGCAGCCGGAAAAGCGGAAAGTGGAGTTCCCGCTCGGCCTGCTCGGCTCGAAGGCTGAGCTCCAGTACCAGCCGAAAGGCGTCATCGGCGTCATCAGCCCCTGGAACTTCCCGGTGAACCTCACCTTCACGCCGCTCGCAGGCGTCTTCGCCGCCGGCAACCGCTGCATGATCAAGCCCTCGGAATTCACCGAGGCAACGTCCGAGCTGATGAAAGAGCTGTTCGCGAAATACTACACTCCCGAAGAAGTCGTGGTCGTCACCGGCGGCCCGGATATCGGCGCCGAGTTCACCAAGCTCCCGTTCGACCATATCCTCTTCACGGGCGCGACCTCGGTCGCCCACCATGTCATGCGCGCGGCGGCCGACAATCTCGTGCCGCTGACACTGGAGCTGGGCGGCAAGTCGCCGGTCATCCTCGGCCGCTCCGCCGACATGCAGAAGGCCGCCAGCCGCATCATGGCCGGCAAGACGCTGAACGCCGGCCAGATCTGCCTCGCGCCCGACTATGCCTTCGTGCCAAAGGACAAGACACAGGAATTTGTCGGCGCCGCCACCCGCGCCATTGAGACGATGTATCCCACCGGCCTCAAGGACAATGACGACTATACCTCGGTCGTGAACCAGCGCCACTTCGACCGGATCCAGGGCTATATCGAAGACGCGCGCACCAAGGGCGCCGAAGTCGTCACGCTCAATCCGAAGTCCGAAAACTTCGCCCAGCAGCCCCACCACAAGATCCCGCCGACCCTGATCATCGACCCTACCGACGACATGAAAGTGATGCAGGACGAAATCTTCGGCCCCATCCTCCCGGTCAAGACGTACAACGACGCGAAAGACGCCGTCGCCTATATCAACGCCCATCCGCGCCCGCTCGGCCTCTATTACTTCGGCGAGGACGCTGCCGAAAAGGACCTCGTACTGAACAACACGACCTCTGGCGGCGTCACCGTCAATGATGTGATCTTCCATGTCGCGCAGGAAGACCTGCCCTTCGGCGGCGTCGGCCCGTCCGGCATGGGCGCCTATCATGGCCGCGACGGCTTCCTCGAGTTCAGCCACAAGAAGGCAATCTACACCCAGACCAACAACGAGATCCTCGCCATGATGCGCCCGCCCTACGGCGACAAGTTCCGCGGGCAGGTAAAGCGCCGTATGAAGAAGTAATCCGGGTCAGGATCAAATGAGGGGCCCCTCCCCCGGGGGGAGGCCCCTCATTTTTGATCAGCCCACGGAAGGGGGCTCCCATAGCTCGACCGGTTTGCCCTCCCATCATACATGCGTGCAAACCGCCCGGCCTCCGGCGTGTCCCGGTCAGCGCGGGTCCCGGTGGCTATGACAGCATCGCGCAGGGAGGCGAGCAGGGCGTCCAACCCGCTCACCCGGCAGTTCAGCATGAACGCCTTCTCCGCTGGCCAGTAATCCGTTGCCGCCTTGAACGGCGCGAACACCGCGCCGGCCTGCCGCAGCATCGACCCCGCCGCCTCGAACGAATGGAACCTTAGCCCGCTCATCAAACCGAGATCGCGGTCCGCATGATGCAACCGGTGCATCCACAACAGCAGCGGCGCCTTGTTCATTGCCAGGT
>NZ_JBBEBT010000247.1:0-2384 GCF_040882205.1 Hyphomonas sp. | reverse complement strand
GCATGATGCAACCGGTGCATCCACAACAGCAGCGGCGCCTTGTTCATTGCCAGGTGCAGTGCCCAGACCGCAAGGTCCAGCAGCACCAATACCGCCGCCGCAACGAGCGAGGCGGGAAGGAAAACGGCATTGAACAGGCCGAAGCCCGCCTGCTCCGCCGCCGCCGGGCCGGCGACCGTCAGCGGCCCCATCAGGCGCGCGATGCCCGTCTAGGAGCCCATAGTGCAAAGCCCACCCTGACCTGCGTCAGGATGGGCTTTGAACGAATTCGGCGTGATCAGGCGATCAGCGCTTCTTCAGGAAGGACGGAACATCAGAGCCGAAGCCTTTGACCCGGTCGGGCGCCGGCTCGAGGATCAGGTCGTCGTCCTTGCGCTTGTAGTCACGGCTGGGGCGCTCGCGCTTGTCGCTGGTACGGTCCGTGCGTTCGGTACGTTCCATACGCGGCTGTTCGCTCTGTTCGACGCGCGGCTTTTCGCTCCGTTCACGGCGTTTCTCGCCGCGAGGGGCGCGTTCGCGCTTCGGCGCATCTTCACGCTTGGCAATGTCTTCACGTTTCGCGGCATCTTCGCGGCGCGGGGCATCTTCACGGGCAACCGGCGCTTCGGCGGCGGCTTGGCTCACCACAGCCACATCGCCTGCCACGGCGTCCGCCACAACCGGCGTTTCTTCGCTGCGCTCGCGGCGGCGCGGGCCGCGCTCACGGCCTTCGCCGCGCTCGCTGCGTCCACGCGGGCCGCGCTCGCGGTCCCGGTCACGGCTGCTGCGGCCACCTGGCCGGTCGCGTTTCTCTTCCGGCGGCAGGTCCTTCAACTCGTCGAGCAGGCCTTCCGGCATGAAGTCCGTCACGTCCTGCTTGGTCATCTTCAGCACGAAGCCCCAGGACTTGTCGTCCGCCGGGGCAACGAGCGTGTAGCTCTCGCCGGTACGTCCCGCGCGGCCCGTGCGGCCGATACGGTGGATGTAGTCTTCGTCCTTCGGCGGCGGGCCGAAGTTGAACACATGGCCAACATCCGGAATGTCGAGACCGCGCGCCGCCACGTCAGACGCCACCAGCAGCTTCAGCGACCCATCGCGGAAACGCTGCAAGGTTTCTGTACGGACGGATTGCGGCAGGTCGCCGTGGATTGGCGCAGCGTCATGGCCATGTTTCGACAGCGAAGCCGCCACGATGTCCACCTCAACCTTGCGGTTGCAGAACACGATACCGTTCTTCACGTTGCAGCTTTCGATCACGCGGCGCAGCGCTGTGCGGCGGGCCTTGCCATCGTTCGTGGGCAGATGAACCACGTGCTGGGTTATCGTCTGGGCGGCGTCCGTCGGGCGCGCCACTTCGATCTTTTTCGGATCTTTCTGGAAGGTCTTGGCGAGGCGCTGGATATCGTTCGGGAAGGTTGCCGAGAAGAGCAGTGTCTGGCGCGTTGCCGGCAGCTTGGAGCAGATTTTCTCGATGTCCGGGATGAAGCCCATGTCCAGCATCCTGTCGGCCTCGTCGATGATCAGCGTCTCGACGCCCATCATCAAGAGCTTGCCGCGGTCGAACTGGTCCATCAGGCGGCCCGGCGTTGCGATCAGTACGTCGACGCCGCGCTGGAGCAGGCCTTCCTGTTCTTTGAAGCTCACGCCGCCGATCAGCAGCGCCATGGTCAGCTTCAGGTACTTGCCATACTTCTCGAAGTTCTCGGATACCTGCGCCGCCAGCTCGCGCGTCGGGCAGAGGATCAGGCAGCGCGGCATGCGCGCCCGGGCCCGGCCGGTCGAAAGGCGCTGGATCATCGGCAGTACGAAGGCGGCTGTCTTGCCGGTGCCGGTCTGGGCAATGCCGGTCACGTCACCGCCCATCAGGATGTGCGGAATGGCTTCGCGCTGGATGGGGGTGGGAATGGTATAGCCGGATTCAATAACGGCTTTGAGGATGTTATCGGCGAGGCCGAAATCCGCGAATGTTGTCTCAGTCAAGGGTAGTGTCTCCGGGATGTCTGGTTGATTTGCCTGGCCGCCCGGATTGGCGGCGCGCGTCCTGCGTCTTTCGGGCCCCAATGGCCCAAAGGACTGCAGCCGGGCGAATCCCATGCCCGGAACATTCGGGGGCCTTACTGCATTTCTGGAGCCGCGTATAGACTGCCTTTCAGGCAATCCCCACCACCGGTTGGTCTTCCGCTTTGAAAACTGTTGCAACTGCGCCGAATAGGGCGCTCTTGGTGCGACCGGTCGGGGACCCGAATGACCGGAGGGGCGCATGTCGGAAATATTTGTATCGTATAACCGCGAAGACCTGAAAACCGCTCAGATCATTGTCGATGGCCTGACGGCTGAGGGCTTTGAAGTCTGGATGGACATGAACCTCCAGGCCGGGGAAAACTATGACGAGATCACCGAAGACC
>NZ_JBBEBT010000246.1:0-2717 GCF_040882205.1 Hyphomonas sp. | reverse complement strand
ACCCTTCATGCCATGTGGCGCACCAATACGCCCTTCCGGGAGGAGGCGATGGCATAGTTATCCCGAACTGAACCACCGCTGATCTTCAGCGCGCCAGTATGCGTTCCAGCCGGGACGCTCAGCGAGGGTAAGATCGTTCCCATTGCTGCGGCAATGACCGCGCACACCACTTCGATCTACCCAACCCTGAACGCTAATATGCGGCGTCCCAAGCGGCGACCGCGGAGAGAACCCCAGAGCCCGGCCCGCAGAACGAACCGCAAATAGATCAGCACTTGACCATGGCGATTAGAGAACGCTGCGGGACACGATCGAATTTCATGGATAGCAGACTTCGTGCGAATGACCGCTATCGGCGATGAATTGCCTGATACGTAAATCTGAACTCTGTCTGGCTTCGGTCAGATTGCTGCCGCTTAGCGGCTGCCGGCAACGATCAAGCTCAATTGGACGGCTCGCTCGAGAGCCATTGAATCGTCGGCGGTAGGTTTGTCATGCAACCCAGATTTGTCGCGCCACCGCTGGTCCGGGATCGCTCGCATCGACAGGGAAACCGGAGAGGCGTGCGGACATGGTGCGGGCACAAAAAATCAGTGACCGGATTATCACTCTGGTGCTCGTCGCAACGATTTGATTTTAATGGATTTTTATGGTGCCGCTTAGGTGACTTGAACACCTGACCCCCGCATTACGAATGCGGTGCTCTACCAGCTGAGCTAAAGCGGCCCATTTCGGAAGCCCGCGTATACTGGCAGGGGATGGGGGGCGCAAGGCCAGTTTTGCGGCGCGTAAAGGCGCCTCAATCCTCGTCCGGGGCATAGTCGAGGGGCTGCGTCAGCGGGCCTTGCGGGGCTTTCGGGGTGACCGGGCCTTCGTCGGCCAGAGGCAGGGCGAGGACGCGGCCGGCTTCGAGTTCGCGGCCGTAGGACTCATAGCGCGGGTGCACGAGGTCGCCGACATCGCCGAAGGCATAGACCATCCGGCTCCAGCCGGCGCGGTCGAAGTCGAAGGCATTGCCCTTCGGGTCGATGTCCGACCAGTCGGCTTCGCGCGATGCGGAGGCGGCCATGCGGCCCCAGCGCTGCGCCTCGACTGGGTCGCCATAGCCTTTCAGCGCGCGCTCCATCAGGAGGCAGAGGCGCGCGGTCGGGTTCTCCTCGACGAGCAGGGCGAGGATGCGGATGGCGCCAACCCAGTCGGCGGCGTCCATCCCGATCTCTGCGGTCAGGATGCGGCTTTCTCGGTGGTTCGGGTTGGAATCGGCGAGGCCCTTGAGGCGGGCTGCGATATTGAAGCGGGAATCCTGCGGGATCAGACGGCGCGACATTTGGGCGAGCGCCGGATGCGGCCGCGCCTTCCAGCCGAGTTCGAGGACGCCCTGCGCAGCCTTGACCTTGCCGTCGGTCATCAGGAAGCGCGCGCCATGATAGGCGGAGGGCGGAAAATCAGGGGCCGAGCGGATGGCTTCGCCAAGCGCTTTCTGGGCGGCCATTTTCTCCGTATGCGGAAGGCCCACAGCCTTGGCTGTGTGCAATACGGCGCGGCGGCGCTTGGCATTCAGCGCTTCGATCTGCGCGCGCTTCTCGCCGTGCGTAAGGGTTTCGATGGCCTTGTCCCAATCGCCCTTCGAGACCTGAAGGTCGAACAGGGAATTGAACGGCCAGTCGGCGTCCGACTTGAGGGCGAGGGCTTCGCGGGCGCGGTTTTCGGCGGTCAGCAGGTCGCCGCGTTCGGAGGCGGCGGTGGCTGCACCGCGCAGGCCCGCGAGCTGGCCGCCGGGCAGGCGGGTGAGAAGGCCCCAGGCCCGTTCGGCGCCGGCCCAGTCATCGTTGGCTTCGGCGGCGCGTGCTTCGAGGAGCAGTTTTAGGCGCTCGTCCTCGGCATGGCGCATGGCGCGGCGGGCAAGTTTGAGTGCGGCTTTAGAGTCGCCGCCTTCCGCCGCAAGCAGGCCTTCGGCAAGCGCCGCATTGGCCTTGCGGGTCTGCGACATGCGGCGGGCTTTCGAGATACGGCCTGGCAGGACCAGCAGCGCGGTGGCGAGCCACCATCCGAGCGCCAGGATACCGCCGAGGACAACAATGCCGATGGCGGCCGCGCCGGAATGCACAGCGACGATTTCATTGCCGACCGGGAAGGTCACTTCGCCCGGCATGCTCAAAGCCATTGCTGCCAGCACGGCGCCAGCCGAGACGAGCAGGATGACGGCGATGAACAGGAAAAAGCGGCCCATGGTCCGTCAGTTCCCTCCGTCCACAAGGCTGAGGCGGACATCCTCCAGCGCATCTTCGAGCGTGATGCGACGGTTTGCGCGCCGGGTCCAGTCTTCGGCGGCACGCTCGGCGGCGCTGTCGAGCGTGGCAAGTGTCTGGACGCTGGTGGCAAGGTCGCCGGCGGTGAGGGCGGCGGCGGCGGCATCGAGCGCCCTGGTGGTCGCGTCGTGCTTGCCATCGGCGGGGCGGACGCTGACTGCGTCGCCAAACACCCGGTCAATCCAGGAGAGGCGGGAGGAGGGGTCTGGCGGCGTTGCGGCGGCAAGAACGGCGGCGCGCACCTTCGGGAACTCGGCCTGCAGCGTGGTCAGCGCCGGCACGCCGGCCACGAAGGGCGCGAGGGCTTTGATCTCCTCGTTCTGCGGCAGCGCATTGCGCAATGCGCGGTAGTCAGACTCGAAAGCAGTGCCGCGGCGAGTGGCGGCTTCGATGGCGGAGAGGGCAAGG
>NZ_JBBEBT010000245.1:0-17879 GCF_040882205.1 Hyphomonas sp. | reverse complement strand
GCCCGGCAAGCTGCTGAAATTGAAACTCGGCGGCAAAGAAGATCTCGCCCGCATTGAGGCCGTCCACGCCGCCCGACCCGACGCGCGGCTGATCCTCGATGCCAATGAAGGCCTCGAACCGGACACCTTCCCGGCCATCGCCCTGTCAGCAGCGAGGCTCGGCGTCGTGCTGATCGAGCAGCCCTTTCCCGCCGGCAAGGACGCCGCGCTGATTGGGCATCCCGGTCCGGTTGCTGTGTGTGCGGATGAAAGCGCGCATACCAGCGCCGACATCCAGACGCTCGCTAAATCCTATGACGCCGTGAACGTGAAACTCGACAAGGCGGGCGGCTTCAGCGAAGCCCTCGCCATGGTGCGCGCCGCGCGCCAGTCCGGCATGGGCGTGATGATCGGCTGTATGGTCGCCAGTTCCCTGTCGATTGCGCCCGCCGCCCTGCTCGCCGGCCTCGCCGACACCGCCGACCTCGACGGCCCGCTCTGGCTCGAAGAAGACATCGCCGATGGCCTTATGTTCCGTGAAGGGATCATCTCCCCGCCCAGCGCCGCGCTCTGGGGCTAGCGCACCGCCGCCTCATACGCCTCACTCGCCTCAAGCCAGACGGCTTCCGCCGCATCCTTCTCAGACACGAACTTTGCACGCTCCTTCAGCCGCTGACGCATCTCATGCGGCGGGATGTCGGGGCGGACGACCGCAACGTCCAGCGCCGCGATCTTTGCGGCGAGGCGCTCCATCGTTTTCTCCGCATCCTGAGCTTTCTTCCTGAGCGGCGCAGCCGCCTCGCGCGCCGCCGAAGCCTTGCGCCGCGCGTCCGCCTTGTCGCCGGTTTCCTCCGCAGCAGCCGCCTTTGCAGGCCCAGTCTTCTCGCGGTCCGTGCTCAGCACAAGCGTGCGATAATCATTGAGGTCGCCATCGTAGGCCGAAACCTTGCCGTCTTTGACCAGCCACAGCGCATCTGCCGTCGCTTCGGCAAGATACACATCGTGGGTAATCAGCAGGACGGCGCCAGCAAAATCATTGATTGCGTAGATCAGCGCCTCGCGGCTGTCGATATCAAGGTGCGAGGTCGGCTCGTCGAGGATCAGGATATGCGGCTTTTCCAGCGCGATCAGGCCGAGGATCAGGCGCACCTTCTCGCCGCCCGAAAGCGCCTCAACCTTGGTTTCCACCTTCTCGTGGCTGAAGCCCATCTGCGCGGCAACGGCGCGCTGCTTGGCCGGCGGCGTGCCATGCGGCAGGGCGCGCATGACGTGCTCGAGCAGCGTATCTCCCGCTGTCAGCTCGTCCAGCTGGTCCTGCGAGAAATACCCGATACGGACGGCTTTCGGCATCAGCCGCTTGCCCGCCATCAGCGGCAGGCGTTCGGCGATGGATTTCACCAGCGTTGTCTTGCCCTGCCCGTTGGTGCCGACAATTGCGATCCGGTCATCCGGGTCCAGACGAATGTCCACCCCGCTGAGAATGCGCATACCCGGGCCATACCCCAGCTCTGCGCCCTTGATCTCCAGCAGCGGCGGCGAAAGTTTCGAGTCTGGCGCCGGAAACAGGAAAGGCGTCGTGCGCTCGGCAATCGGGATAGACACGTCCTGCATCTTCTCCAGCATCTTCACGCGGCTCTGTGCCTGCCTTGCCTTAGAGGCCTTGGCGCGGAACCGGTCAACGAAAGACTGCAAATGCGCGCGCTCGGCGGCCTGCTTGGTGCGCTGGCTTTCCAGCTGCGCCAGTTTCGCCGCGCGCAGGCGCAGCCAGTCATCATAACCGCCCGGAGTGATCGACAATTTGCGATGCTCGAGTGCCAGTGTATGTGTGACACTCCGGTTCAGCAATTCTCTGTCATGGCTGACGATCAGAACCGTGTTCGGATATTTGCGCAGATAGCCTTCCAGCCAGGCCGCGCCTTCAAGGTCGAGATAATTCGACGGCTCATCGAGCAGCAACAGATCTGGCTGCGCGAACAGCGCCCCGGCAATCGCCGCCCGCATCCGCCAGCCGCCGGAAAATTCCCGCGTGGCGCGCGAGAGGTCCCCGTGCTTGAAGCCGAGACCCATCAGCACTTCCGCCGCCCGCGCCTCGGCCGACCAGGCGTCGATGTCCAGCAGGCGCGCATGGATCTCGCCAATCCGGTCAGGGTCCGTCGCCGTCTCGGACTCCGTCATCAGCGCATGGCGCTCAGCGTCCGCCTGCAGCACGACCTCCATGATCGTCTCGTCGCTCGGCGCCACTTCCTGCGCCACCCAGCCGAGCCGCGCGCCATTCTGCAGCCGGATCGGGCTGTCCTTGCCGGGCGCCGCGATCTCCTCGCGGATCAGCCGCAGCAGCGTCGACTTGCCCGTGCCGTTGCGCCCGACAAGACCGACCTTCCAGCCAGCAGAAATCCGCGCCGACGCGGCTTCAAACAGCGGGCGCGCTTCAACGCGGTAGTCGAGATTGCGGATTTCAAGCATGGCCGTCCCATACCCGCTCAAATCCAAAAAGACACGCTAAAAGCTCTGCAAAATGACATCGCTTCCATGTTGCCGCCATGCTCCATTGCCGCCATGTTGCAGTGCAACATTATTGACATGGATAGTCGCACTTTCCCCGTCCTTCTGGACAGCGGCGAGCCGGTCCAGCTGCGCCCGATCCGGCCCCGGGACGCAGGCCGCATGCGCGCTGGTATCGCCGCCATGTCGGACCATTCGCGGTATCTGCGCTTCTTCAATGGCTCGCAGACCATGCCCGATCATATTATCGACCGCCTTTGCGATGCAGACGGCTGGAAACACATCGCCTGGGGCGCAATTAACCCGTCAGCGCCGGACAAACCGGCCATCGGCGCGGTCCATGCTATCTGCCGCGGCGCCAGCAGTTAGGCAGAACTCGCGCTCGCCGTGCTGGATGACTGGCACGGCAAGGGGCTCGCGCGCCTGCTTCTCACGGCTGTCCTGGCAGATGCCCGCGCCGCCGGCATCACGCGGCTGACCGCCGGGACGCTGGCGGAAAACCGCGCCACGCGGCATCTCTTCCGCAGTCTCGGCGGCCTCTCGGCCACCCGCGACGCTCCAGTCGTCAGCTGCCGGTTCGACACCGAGACCGCAGCGCAGAAACTCGAACAGATCACGCCGGGCCCCGCTGGCGACGCGGTGCGCGCAGGCCTGAAAGCCGCCGCTGGGCAGGAATGCGAGCTGCCTGCCCGTTCCCGGCTTTCGGCCTGATCAGGCCGCGCCGTCGAGGATTTCCTTGAAGCCCGAAGGCGCATGCGGCCCGAGGAAAAGCTGCTCGAATGTGCCGATGCCTTCCGAGCCCGCGCCGTCCGGCCCCTTGTGCACCGCCTTGACAATCTCCTGAATGTGCAGGTTCTCCGGCGCCGCCCAGGGCGTCTTGCCGGGCGCGAAATCCTCGCGCACCACTTTCAACTGATCGCCCTGGAAGGCGCCGTGCCGCCAGACCGGGTGGCCATAGCCGATGCCCTTCATCAGGAAAGTGCCGAGCGGTGTAAATTCGACCGTATGCGGACGGCCTGACGGATCAGTGACCGACAGGGTCGCCGTCTGCATGCGCCGCGTGCCCTTGGCATAGCGCACGTCCATCACCGGATTACTGAGGTGGATGCCTTCGCCCTGCTTCGAGCCATCCATCACCAGCGAGGCGCGCTGGTTCCACGGCTCGCCCGCGCCGTCTTCGTTGACATGGAAGAACACCGAGAGGTTCGGAAAATTTGTCGGCGTCCATATCCAGTAGAATTGCGGCGGCATCGCCGGAATCGCCGGCTGCGGATCCGGCGCCCCGATCGGGCGTACCCCCCAGCTGCGGTCGCGCGTGCCGGTCCAGCTCTTGGGATCCACCTTGATCTCTTCGCCGTCCATCTTCAGCGTGCCCGACCAGCGGCCATTCTGCGTCATCCGCGTCAGGTCCATCATCATGCGCGGCCCGACCCGGCGCGTGAAGCGCGGCTCCTCGATCGGGAACGCGCGGCCGGTGAACTCCACGTCCAGCGCCAGACCCTCGGTCTCCTTCAGCGTCAGGCGCACTTTCTTAAGCGGCTCAACCACGCTAACTGACAACGGCCCGACGAACGTATCCATCCGCTCCATATTCAGCGGGCGAGACATGAACACCGAAGCCTGCTTGCCCCCGCGCAGGATCGAGACGGACGCGTCGATGATGTTAAGGTGCGGATAGACGCCCATCGCGGCGGCGAAGAACGTGCTGCCATCGGCGCTGTAGCCATTGAAAAAGAAACGATCATAGAAGTTGCGGTCCGAGCCGGCAAAGGCGACAGGTTCCGGCGTCTGGTGGATCGGGTATTCGTCTCCGGCGGTAAGCATGGCGCAGGCTTCCTTCCTTTGGGTGACCACTTGGCGGCGGGGTCGTTGACGCTAGGTTGGCGCCGGGCGCAGGCACAATCAAGCCTGCCGCCGGGAGACCCCGCATGACGAAGTTCAACGCCGACGAAGCGAACGCCTTCCTGGACTCGGCCTTCAAGGGCCGGGGCCGCCAGAACCAGGTAATCCTGATGGAGCCTGGCCGCGCGATTATGCGCCTCGAAGCGGACGAGACCCACCTTCGCCCCGGCGGATATATTTCCGGCCCCACCCAGATGAGCCTCGCCGACAGTGTCGCCTATATGGTGATCATGACGCAGACCGGGCTTGAGCCTATGGCGGTCACCAGCAATCTCAACATCAATTTCCTGCGCCCCTGCATCGGCACCGTCGTCGTGGCCGAAGGCAAGATGATGAAAATGGGCCAGGCACTCGCCGTCATCGATGTGGACATCCGCATCGAAGGCGCCGACAAACCCGCCAGCCACGCCATCGTCACCTACGCGCTGCCAAGAAAAGGCTGACCGCAGATGCTCGCCCGCCTAGCCGCCATTTTCGGGTTCGTCTCGGTCGCGCTCGGCGCCTTCGGAGCGCATGCGCTCGAGGCGCGCATCACATCCGAAGGCGCCGAATGGTGGCACACAGCAACCCTCTACGCCCTGGCGCATGCCGCAGCCGCACTCGCCGCCGGTCTCTCCGGCAAGGGCGGCAACATTGCGCGCGGCGGTGGTCTCATCCTTATCGGCGCCGTGATCTTCTCAGCCGCGCTTTACGCGATGGCTCTCGGCGCGCCGCGCTGGCTTGGCGCGGTCACACCGATTGGTGGATTGGGAATGCTTGCAGGCTGGGCGCTGATCGCCTTCGCGGCGCGGAAGCCGGGCTAGGAACCGGCCTTGCCTTCGGCGATGTAGCGGTCGGCAAGCCGGTCCGCGATGACGCGCGCACTGTCAATCTCGCGCGCGAAGGCCTCAGTCTCGGCTGCAATCGGCGTGACATCCATATCGGCGCGCACGGACACGAGGTCCAGCGCTTCCTGGAAACCGCGATGCGCCATCTGGGCGCGCACGAGCGCACGCTCGAAACTCATCACGTCGCCCCGGTTCGAGGCGTTCGGATTGGCGCTGAGCAAAACCGATTCGGCTTCGGCCGCCACGCTGGCAAGACCGATGCGCGCGCCCTGGCTGTCGGTGATAATCCGCGCAAGGATCAGCGACGGCGCTTTTGAATTCGCTTCGATGCGCGCGGCATAGAAACCGGGCGCGCCGGCGACCTGTGTGCGGCCATGCATCAGTGTGTCGGCAAGCGAGGCAAAACCGTCCGATTCCTCGACCCAGCCGGCCTTCACGACATCATCGCAATAGGCGTTCGAGGCCTGGCGCAATTCGGATTGGCTTCTGGTTAATGAGGTCTCAACCGACGCTTCGCCTGGCACAACCGAAACGGTTGCGCATCCCGCAAGAACGCCTAGGGATAGACACAGAAAAACGCTACGCATCAATACGCCACCCGCCAGCAGCTATTACCCCACCCGGTAAAACTGTATGGGCGGGGTTCAGATAAGTCCAGTCATGGGCAAGAAGCTAGCCGATTATAAGTGAAGAGCGCATGAATAGACGCCAGAGCCGCCGCATTCTCTACCATAGGCACGAGCCCTATGCTTCGGGGCGCCTGCGCGTCTCGCCGCTGCACGAGATATACTGGGAAGAATCAGGCAATCCGAAGGGGATCCCGGTCGTTGCCCTGCATGGCGGCCCCGGCGGCGGCTCCAGCCCGGAAATGCGCCGATTCTTCGATCCCGAGCGTTACCGCATCTTCCTTTTCGACCAGCGCGGGTGTGGCCGCTCCACCCCGCACTCGGAACTTGAAGGCAACACGACCTGGGACCTCGTCGATGACATCGAAGCCCTGCGCAAGCACGCCGGCGTCTCCAGCTGGCTCGTCTTCGGCGGCTCCTGGGGCTCCACGCTCGCCCTGGCTTATGGCGTCACCCATACCAGCCGCGTCCTCGGCCTCGTCCTGCGCGGCATCTTCCTCGTCTCGAAATCCGAGATCCGGTGGTTCTACCAGGAGGGCGCCAGCCGCCTCTTCCCGGACGCCTTCGACCGCTACATCGCCCCGATTCCCGAGGCCGAACGCGGCGATCTCGTCACCGCCTTCTACAAGCGCTTGACCGGCAGCGACGCGGCCGCCCGCATCGACGCGGCCCGCGCCTGGGCCCGCTGGGAGGGCCAGACCCTCTCCATAAAGGGGCCCGTTACCACGCCGCCGCGCTTCAATGAGGATGATTTCGTTGACGCCTTCGCCCGAATCGAGTGCCACTATTTCATTAATGATGGCTTCTTCGAGCGCGACAACTGGCTGCTCGAACAGGCGAATCTGAAGCTGCAATCGACCCCCGGCGTGGTGGTCCACGGCCGCTATGATGTGGTCACGCCGCTCTCAACCGCCTGGGATCTCTCCAAGGCCTGGCCGAAAGCGGAACTGCACATTGTGCCCGACGCCGGCCACTCCTCGATGGAACCCGGCATCATCGACCGTCTTGTTCAGGCCACGGACGATTTCGCAGACCAGCTGGCGGTCCGGTCACGGGCTTAGGGGACTTGATCGGAAGGTCGCCTTTTGGCCGATTGTGTTGAAAAAGCCCCAAAAGCCCGAATAATCGAATTTTCCGTCCGTATACGGAATATATTGTACCTTGTAATTATTTGGTTTTACTGCTCCGCACTCGCAGTGAATTTACGAGCTTCGATTTTTCCAACACAATCGGCGATTTCCTACCGCTCGCGCAGACGCCCGAACCGCCCGCACCCTAACCCGCCACAGGGTCCGCGTCCGGGCCGGGTACATAGCCCGGGCGTCAGGCGTCCTTACGGAACGCGACGCCCTCGAAGGCGCCAGACGTGCGCCAGCCCTCAATGTAATTGAAGAAGGCCACGGCGCCCGCGGGATATCCGACGAAGTAGCGTGCCTGCGGACCGGGGTCGCGGCCTTCATTGTTGTAATAGCCCGGCGTGCAGTCGGGCGAGCCGATCATCAGGCCCATGCCTGACAGCAGCAGGTTCACCCACTCGTCCTCAGCCTGTTTGCTGACCTCGACTTGCCTGGCGCCCGTCGCTTCTGCGTGGCTGACGATCAGGGAGATCGTCCGCGCTGAGTCGACGAGGTTATGCGGGTAGTTGTAGATGAGGTTGGCCGCCTGCGTCGCCTGGACGAGGAAGGCGTTCGGGAAGTTGTGGACGTGCATGCCGTGCTTTGTGCGCATGCCGTCGGCCCAGTATTGCGACAGCGTGACACCGCCGCGGCCCTTGGGATCAAAGCCGGTGCGCCGCTCCAGCGGCGTGCCCACTTCGAAGCCCGAAGCGTAGACGATGCAGTCCACCTCGTACTCCACACCGTTCACGACGACGCCTTTTTCAGTGATGCGTTCCACACCCTGGCCATCGGTATCAATGAGGTGTGCCGCGGGTTCGTTGAACGCCTGCAGGTACTGGTCGTGGAAGCAGGGCCGCTTGCAGAGCTGGCGATACCAGGCCTTCAGATTTTCGGCGGTTTCGGCGTCCCTCACGACCGTTTCGGCGCGCTGGCGGATCTCCTCCATCTTCTCGTGGTCGGCGTCCTCATAGGCGGCCAGCATCCCCATCGGGTTGCGCTGATCGGCCGGCAATTGCAGGATGCGGTTGCGGATGCGCTTGGCGAGATCCGTCCAGCCATCCTGCACAAGGTCCTCGGGCGCCATGCCGATACCGGCCTGGTTCTGCGTGAAGTTTTCAAGCCAGCGCTGTTGCCAGCCCGGCGTCGCGATCGAGGCGAACCACTCGGGATCAATCGGACGATTGTCGCGCACATCAATCGACGAGGGCGTGCGCTGGAAAACGTAGAGCGCCTTGGCGGCGCGCGCGAGATGCGGGACGACCTGCACGGCGGTCGCGCCAGTGCCGATGATCGCGACGCGCTTGTCCTTGAGCTTGTCCAGCGGCGCGCCGTTCGGATCGCCGCCTGTATAGTCATAGTCCCAGCGGCTGGTGTGAAAAGCGTGGCCTTTGAAGTCCTTTATGCCGGGAATGCCGGGCAGCTTCGGCGTATTCAGGGGGCCGGTGCCGAGGCCGATGTACTTTGCCGTGAAGTTGTCGCCGCGGTTCGTGCGGATGACCCAGACGCTGCGCGCCTCGTCCCAGGAAAGTTCCTCGATGACAGTGTGGAAGAGGGCATTCTCGTAAAGCCCGTAATGCTGTCCGATGCGCTGGCACTGCTGCAGGATTTCCGGCGCGTGCGCATACTTCTCGCTCGGCATGTGCCCGGTCTCTTCGAGCAGCGGCATGTAGATCATCGAGGCGGTATCGCACTGCGCGCCGGGATAGCGGTTCCAGTACCAGGTGCCGCCGAAGTCGCCGCCTTTCTCGATGATGCGGACGTCATTGATCCCGGCTTCCTTCAGGCGGGCGCCGGTCACCAGGCCGGCAAAGCCGCCGCCGACGAAGGCAAAGGTGACGTGGTCTGTCTTGGGCGCGCGCGGCGTGACCGGCGTATAGGGGTCTTCAAGGTATTCGTCGAACAGGCCGGCAATCCGGGTGTACTGGTCATTGCCGTCGGTGCGCAGGCGCTTGTCGCGCTCGGCGCGGTAGCGTTCGCGGATCGCGTCCTTGTCGATGGGCCTGCGTTGGATCTGCGCCGCGTCGTCCGCCATCGTGGTACCCTATCCCGTTCATCCTGCGCCCTGCTCGGCGGTCAGCGGGAAACATAACCGATCAGGCCTGTCTGCCTAGCCGTGACCCAAGGGCGCCGGTCCCGGAAAAATCATGCTGGCGGCAAACGGTGGCGGACTGCGCCCTATTGCGCCGGCGGCGGCGTCCAGTTCGGGCCCAACAGGGATTCCAGCGCGCCCGGCAGCGGCACGTGGTACTGGTCCTGGATCTTGTCGAGGAAGCCGAAGATCAGGATCACGCCGATGAAGGGCGGCACGAACCAGCGCATCAGGAAGCGCCAGACGTTCATGATCAGGCCTTCGCCGAGTTCCGACACCAGCATGTCGCGGCTCAGCACCCAGCCGGCAAAGATTGCAGCGAGCAGGCCGCCCAGCGGAAGCAGCAGCCCCTCGGTGATGAAGTCCATGAAGTCGAGATAGTCGAGCGAGAAAACATACGCCGCGCCGATCATGAACAGCACGAAGCCGATCCCTGCGGCCGCGCCGATCCGCGTTACGCCCTCGCGTTCCTCAAGCCAGGAGACGCCGACTTCCATCAGCGAGATCGACGAGGTGAAGGCCGCAAACAGCGCCAGCGAGAAGAACACGATGGCAAACAGTGTACCGCCGGGAATGGCCTCGAAGGCCACCGGCATCGACACGAAGAACAGGCTCGGGCCCTCCGCAGGATCAAGACCGGCGGCGAACACGATCGGGAAAATGGCGAAGCCCGCGATCAGGGCCACGAAGGTGTCTGACGCCGCAATGACGCCGGAGGCGCGCGGGATGTTCGTCTCCTTGGTGAGGTAGGCGCCATAGGTGATCATCAGGCCTACGCCGACGCCGATGGAGAAGAAGGCCTGGCCGAGCGCCGCCAGCAGCGTCTTGAACCCGACATCTTCCCATTTCGGCTCAAAGATGAACGCGAAGGTGCGGGCCGTGTCGCCATTGGCGACCGCGAAGCCGACCACTACGACGAGCATAATGAAGAACAGCGGCATCAGGATGGTCGCCGCCTTTTCGAGCCCGCCTTTGACCCCGCGCCCGACAACCACCACGTTGGCGGTAATGAACAGCGCGAGCAGCATCAGCATGTACCAGCGCGACTGCATCGGCATCTCGCCCTCGCCGATGGTGTTGAGGAAATTCTGGCCGGATTCCGCCGCCGTCGTCCCGCTCAGGTCTCCGCCGATGGCCTGGATGATGTAGGCCAGCAGCCAGGACGAAATCACCATGTAGAAAGTCAGAATAAAAAACGCTGTCAGCGACCCGATCCACGCCACGATGCCCCAGTTCTGGCTGCGGTTCTCGGCCCGCGCCAGCGACTGCACGCCCTCGATGGCCGACATACCGGATTTGCGCCCCATGGCGTATTCGCCCATCATCAGCGGCAGCGCGATCAGCACAACGCAAAAGATATAGATGAGGATGAACGCCCCGCCGCCATTCGCGCCGGCAGTATAGGGAAAACGCCAGAAATTGCCGAGTCCCACCGACGAACCGATGGCCACCATAATGAAGGCGAACCTCGAACTCCAGTTTTCAGTCTTGCGGCCAATCTCTGCCATGAATCGCGCTCCCCGAGGCAATGTTTGGCCGGACCCTAGTCAGAAAGGGTCAAAAATCAACGGCCATTCCGGGCGAGAGCGCTAAAACAATCCGCGGGCCGACAACTTCTCGTCCTGGTGCAGGTGCGCCGACAGGATCAGCCCGAAACAGGCCATCACCGTGATCAGCGCCGTGCCGCCATACGAGATCAGCGGCAGCGGCATGCCCAGCACGGGCAAGAGGCCCACGACCATCCCTGTATTGAAGATGGCGAAGAAGGCAATCGTCGAGGTCGCCCCGATGGTCGCCAGCTTGCCGAACCAGCTTTTGTTGCGCGCCGCGACCATAAGCGACCAGGCAAACAGGAACGCAAACACGGCGAGCAGGCCCACCGCGCCAAGGAAGCCGAACTCCTCAGCGATGATCGTCAGGATGAAGTCTGTGTGTTGCTCGGGCACGTATTCCTGCTGTGACTGGATACCCTGCAGATAGCCGCGCCCGCTAAGTCCACCGGCGCCGATGGCAATCTTCGCCTGCTCGATCTGGTAGCTCTCGCCGAGGCCATTCGTCGCCTCTCCGGTAATCCCGGCAATCAGCGTATCGACGCGCTCGCGCTGGTAGGGCTCCAGCACGAAGGCATAAATCGCCGGTACAGACGCAAGGCCGATGACGATGGCGCCCGCCACATAGCGCATCGCAATGCCGGCAAAGAAGATGATCATTGCGCCGGACGCTGCCAGAGCCAGCGCGGTCGAGAGGTTTGGCTGCTTGAACACCAGCGCGGCCGGGATCAGCATGATCAGCAGCGCGCCGCCATGCACCCACAGCGGCGGGCTCTGACCGCTGGTCGGCATGGCGCGCTGGTAATAGCTTGCCAGCGCCATGGTGACGGCGAGTTTCGCCGGCTCCGACGGCTGCAGGATGATCGGCCCGATCTTCAGCCAGCGCGCCGCGCCGCCGCCCATCACACCGAAGAAATCGACCAGCACCAGCAGCACGATCACGGCTGCATAGGCCGGCCAGGCAAGCCGCGCCCAGAGGCCCAGCGGCAAGAGTGCCAGCGAGATCATCAGCACAAAGCCGACTGCGAGGCGTGACAGGTGATCGCGCCAGAGGCCCGCCTCTTCCGGCGAAGGCGCCTGCGCCACAGGGTCCCAGCCGACCGAGAAGAGCATCGCCGCCCCGGTCAGCCCAACGCCGACGATCAGCAGAATGATGCTCCAGGGCAGGCGCGCGACCTTGCCGAGCGGACCAAGATTGGAGAAACGCAGCGCGCTGGCCGTCGTCGCCCGCGCCTCGCCGCGCGTAAAGCCGGTATAGCCCTCGCGACTCATGCCGGGTCTCCTTCCGGCACACCGTCCGTATCCTGAGTTTTTACCGCCGCGCGCTTGGCATAATCGGGTGTGCGCCCACTGTTCATCTTGATGGCGGCCGCGAGGATATCGCGTCCCACCGGCGCGGCGGTGCGAGAGCCGCCCTCGCCGTGTTCAACGATCACCGACACCGCATATTTCGGATTTTCGGCCGGCGCATAGGCAACGAACAACGCATGGTCGCGAAGCTCGCGCGCAATCGATGCACCGCCCCGGATGCCCTTGGAGCGCTCTTCTGCCGTAATGCGGCGCACCTGCGCCGTGCCCGTCTTACCGGCGAGGCGCGGACCGCCAAGGCCAAGATCGCCCGACCGGTAACCCGTGCCGCCGGGCTCGGAGGTCACGCCGAACATGCCGGCCTTCTGTATTTGCATGATCTCCGGATCGAGCGGCGCATCCAGAACCTTGTCTTGCGGCGAGGGCGGCCCCAGCCCGATCAGGTTCGGCTTGATCGGCGCGCCGGTCGCGGCGATCCGCGCCGTCATCAGCGCCAGCTGCAGCGGCGTCGTGCCTAGCTGCCCCTGGCCGATCCCGAAGTTCAGCGTCTCGCCTTCGAACCAGGGCTCGCCCCGCGCCGCCAGCTTCCATTCCGGATCCGGCACGAGGCCCGAGCGCCCGCCCGTCATACCCAGCACAAAGGTCTCGCCGAAGCCGAACTTGTGCGAGACTTCCGCAATCTTGCGCACGCCGGTACGCCGCGCGATCTCGTAAAAATACACGTCGCACGATTGCTTGATCGCATTGTGCATGTTCATCGTGCCGTGGCCGCCTTTTTTCCAGCAATGCCAGGTGCGGTTGCCGAATCGGTAGGATCCGGGGCAGCGCACGGTATCAGTCGTCTTCACAACGCCCGCCTCCAGCGCGGCGGTCGCCACAACCATCTTGAAGGTAGAGCCCGGCGGATAAACCCCGCCATGGGCGCGCGGATAAAGCGGCGCCATCGGATTGTCGCGCAGCTCGGCATAGTCCTTGCCGGATATTCCGTTCACGAACGAATTTGGATCAAAGGCCGGCGTCGACACCATCGCCAGTACATCGCCGGAGGTTACATCTACCACGACCGCTGCGCCGCTCTCGCCTTCGAAGCGTTCGATGGCGGTCCGCTGCAGCTCGGAATCGATGGTGATATAGAGGTCCTTGCCTGAAACGGCGGCCGTCGACGGATCCTGCTCCAGCTCCTGCATCGGCCGGCCATGCGCATTGGTCACGACCCGCCTGCGCCCGGGGCGTCCGCGCAGCCAGTCTTCAGCAAACCGTTCCATGCCCTGCCGTCCGACCCGGATATCCGGATGGCGAAGCAGGTCCTCGAAGGTTTTCATTTCGGCGCCGGTGCGCTCTTGCGCCATGCGCGTGATATCATCGGAGCTCGCGCGGGCGACATAGCCGAGCACATGCGCAAAATCCCGGCCCCGCGGATAGGACCGCGTCGACGCCATCTGGACATCCACGCCTTCCATCTCGACCGCGCGCACGCGCAGGCGCGCAAATTCCTCATAGCTGAGTTCCTGAACCACCGTGACAGGCAGAAAGCTCGCGCGGCGAAGACGATTGTTCTGGATTTCCTGCAGCACGCGCTTCACGCGCTCCTCCGGCAGGTCGATGAACCGGCCGAGCTGCTTCAGCGTTGCGGCCGGATCACTGAGACGTTCCGGCACAACCGACACACGCCCGGCCTGACGCTGCGAGGCGAGCGGGCGGCCGAACCGGTCGAGGATTTCCCCCCGCTCCGGCGGTGCCAGCACGAGGCGGATATGGTTCTCCGCGGCCAGTTTTTCGTAATGCTCGGCCTCAAGAAATTGCAGCTGCGACAGGCGCGCGACCAGCGTCGCAAACACCACACCGCCCGCCCCCATGGCCAGCAACAGGCGCCGCTCGAAATCCGCTTCGGGGCTCTGTCTGCGGGCCATCAGGTGCCTCCCGGCGATTCGCCCGGCCGGCGGCCGAGGTCAAACATCTGGTTGCCGATCGCGTAGACCGCGCCGGTGGCGATGAAGCTCGTCATCAAGGGCCAGGCGCGCACCAGATGGTCGCCCGTGATGCTGGCAAAGCCCCAGACCAGCAGGAAGGCCACGATCAGCATCACCGCGGGACCGACCACCGCGACCAGCATGTCGCGCATACCGTCCGACTGCTCGGCAATCCCGGCGCTGAGGCCGTAGACGAGCAGGTTGATCATTGCGAAACAGCCGAGCGGCGCATTCGAAACGATGTCCTGCATCAGGCCGAACAGGACGAGCAGCACCATCGGGCGCAGCGCCAGGCCAACCCGGCCCCAGCCCATGGCGCCCCACAGCGCGGCAAACGGCCAGGCGAGCGGAATCCCGAAGAAGGCTTTCGGCGTCATGCCGAGTACGCCGACGATGGCAATGATGGCCGCGCCGAATACTAGACGCGGGCTGGGGCCGGACTGGCTCCAGAGCGTGCGCTGCTTGCGGTTTTTCGTTTTGACCGCCATCGGCTATTCACCTTCCTGAGGCGGCACGGCGGGAAGCCCGACCGTATTGGGGTCTGCCTCCGAAGACTGCGTTGTAACTTGCGGTGCCGGCGGCTCGCTCGCGGCGGCCACCACGGGCGGATCGGACGCGGCAGGACGGGCTGGCTGCGGCACCGGGCGCGCGGTAGCGACTGGCGGCGTTGGTGTTTCCTCGGCCACCACCGGCTCCGGCGGCAGGTCCGATTCCGGCACCGGCTCGACGATTTCCGGCGGCGCGATCATTCGCACATAGCCGCTCGAATGGTCGCGCATCGCCAGGCGCACGATCCAGTCGCCGCCCTGCTTCGTCGCCGTGCCGGCTACGAGGCCGCGCGGGAACGCGCCCCCTTCGCCGGAGCTGAGAACGCGCTCGCCTTCAATGAAATCAGCCGCTTCCGGCAGGTCCTTCAACACGCCCCGGTCGCGGTCCTTGCCCTGCAGGATGGCGCGCACGCCGCTCACTTCGCCGAGCACCGGCAGCTGGCTCTGGTAATTGCTGACCAGCAGGATGCGCGACGACCGGTCACCCAGCTGGATGACCCGGCCGACAAGCCCGCCTTCATTCATCGCTACCGCGCCCGGCGCCACGCCTTGCAGGCTGCCGGCATTCGCCAGCACGGTCTGCGCAAACGGCCCGTCGATCACGGTCGTGATCCGCGCAGTTACACCGCGTTCCGGCGGCTCGCCCATCAGGTTGAGGATTGTCTCGTAGGCTTCCATCCGCTCGGCCATCGAGATGGCAGCGGCCTTGTAGCGCGCGAGATCGCGCACTTCGTTTTCAAGTTCCCTGATCCGGCGTTCACGGTCCGCCTGTCCGCTGACCTGCGCCCAGATGCTGGTGTCAGAGGGCGCGCCGATCCGGTCGCTGATGGTGGTACGTGCCGGCACGAAGAAGCTCGCGATCTGCGGCGCCGACTGGGCCACGATCAATGCGAGCGCGCCAAAGATCAGGATGCCCAGCGTAACCCGCCGCGCGCCTGATTTCTGACTGGAACGGCCGGAACGTGCCATGCCTCAGGCTCCCTGCAATGCCCGTAGCCTAGACTTCCGGGCAGAGAACACTCTTCATCTTGGAGTAATTCTCGAGGACCTGTCCACAGCCGTTGACCACACACTTCAGCGGGTCGTCGGCAATCATCACCGGCAGCTGGGCCTGGTTGCGGATCACCGTGTCGAGGTTGCGCAGGAGGGCGCCGCCGCCTGTCAGGACGATACCCCGGTCCACGATGTCAGCCGCCAGTTCCGGCGGCATCGCTTCGAGGGCGATTTTCACGGCGTCGATGATATCGGTCACCGGCTCGCGCAGCGCTTCGGCGATCATCGCCTCGGTGATTTCGGTTTCCTTGGGCACCCCGTCGAGAGTGCCGCGGCCGCGCACGGTCAGCGCCATGCCGGTGCCATTTTCCGGCGGCATCGCGGTGCCGATTTCCTTCTTGATCCGTTCAGCCGACATTTCGCCGATCAGGATCTTCTGCTCACGGCGCAGGTAGTTGACGATGGCCTGGTCCATTTTGTCACCGCCGACGCGCACCGAGCGCGAATAGACAATGCCGCCGAGGGACAGAACGGCCACTTCCGAGGTGCCGCCGCCAATATCGACAACCATCGAACCGGCCGGATCATCGATCGGCAGGCCGGCGCCGATTGCGGCGGCCATGGGTTCTTCAATCAGTTCGACATGGCGCGCCCCTGCGGCCAGGGCTGACTGATGGATGGCGCGGCGCTCAACGCTGGTGGCGGAGCTCGGCACGCAGATGATGATCAGAGGAGACACGAACGCCCGGCGGTTGTGAACCTTCCGGATGAAGTGCTTGATCATTTCCTCGGCGACCTCGAAGTCGGCAATCACGCCGTCGCGCATGGGGCGGATCGCCTCCATGTTGACCGGGGTCTTGCCCAGCATGTTCTTCGCCTGCTCGCCGACCGCATAGACGATCTTGCGCCCGCCCTGCGTCATGTACGCTACGACCGAAGGTTCATCGAGCTGGACGCCCTGACCCTTCACGTAAACGAGCGTGTTGGCTGTTCCAAGGTCGATGGCCATGTCTGTTGAGAGCAGGCCGAGGAGGCTACCAATCATGTTCAATCGAGCTCTTTTCTATACGGATCGAACCGTTCCGTTCGTCCACATGCACTTGTCTGATCTCAGCCCTGTACACCATGTGCCGTTAACGCTCCTTTAAAGCAAGGCGCCGCCCGCAGTTTAATGGAACGCTTCGTTCAATAACCCGAAATCCCTTGTAAAATCTCAGGATCGGCCGCGCCCGCGCGATACGGCAACAGACCTAACGGAACGAATCGTTCTGATTCCGTTAACAAATACCCGGTTCGTGTTAACGCTTTGCTTGCCCGCGGTAACACCGGCGCACCGCAATGGTTCGCAAGGTGAGCGGGAAATGAACGGATCGTTCGGATTTGGTTGATGCCGGATCTGGCAATCGTCACCCTGCAACGCCGGTGATGACATCGCGCCGCGGGACTCCCGCTCTACAGGCCCGGCGCAGATGGCCCGGCGCAGATGGCCCGGCGCAGATGGCCCGCCGAACCTCCCCTCCGGATGGGCCCCATTGTCACCCGGCGTTGCGAACTTCCCTTAAGCCGCCGTCACGAAGGTCGCGATGACCTTCTTGCGGCCGGTCTTGTCGAAGTCAACCGTCAGCTTGTTGCCCTCCGTAAAGGCAACCTTCCCGTAGCCGAACTTGTCATGAAACACCCGCGCGCCGACCGGGAAGGAGCCCGGCCCTGAAGACGTGGCGTTCAGGCCGGAAGCTTCGCGGGGCGGCGACCCCGCCGGCCGGCCGGCATTCTCCTTCAGCCGTTTCCAGCCGGGGCTTTGATAGTTCGAGCGCTCGCCGAGGTCCTCGACCGTGCCGATAAAGGCGGATTCGCCACCTGGTATGCCGGAATACCCCGTCTCCGAAACCGCATCGATATGTTCATGCGGCAACTCGTCGATGAACCGGCTCGGCAGTACCGATTGCCAGCGGCCATAGATCTGCCGGTTGGCCACGAATGAAATGTAACAGCGCTCGCGCGCCCGGGTGATGCCGACATAGGCGAGGCGCCGCTCCTCCTCGAGGCCGCGCAGGCCGCTCTCGTCCAGCGAGCGCTTGGAGGGGAACACTTCCTCCTCCCAGCCCGGCAGGAACACGACCGGCCATTCGAGGCCCTTGGCGCCGTGCAGCGTCAGGATCTGCGCCTGGTCATCACTGCCCGCGCCCGACGCGGCGTCCATCACCAGCTCCACATGTTCGAGGAAGCCCGCGAGCGTGTCGAACTCGCCCATCGCGCGGACAAGTTCCTTCAGGTTGTCGAGCCGGCCCTGCGCCTGCGGGCTGCGGTCCTTCTGAAGCATGTCGGTATAGCCGGACTCCTCGAGGATCATCTCGGCGAGCTCGGTATGCGGCAAGCCGGCGTTCAGCTTGTCGCGCCACAGATTGATCTGGTCGATGAACACGGCCAGTCCACGCCTGGCCCCGCCCTTTATCTCGTCCGTCTGCAG
>NZ_JBBEBT010000244.1:0-2744 GCF_040882205.1 Hyphomonas sp. | reverse complement strand
CAGCTGGCGCTGACCGCGCATGCCAAAACTGTCGGCCTTGTTCGCCGGTGACGCGAGCCGCGAAGAGATGAGCAATTGGTCCAAACAGTGCAAACGCTCCGCCGGCGGACGGCTCAGCGGCACAGGTCGCCGGGCGACCTGCAGGCCGTCCCATGACCTGTAGAAATCTCCGCGCCGACCGGCGTGTCGCGTGACCGCAGGTCACGCCTTTATCTTGCCCTCCAACCTGCATACGGCCCTCCATCTCCCAGAGCCTAACACGTACACGGATCGGAAGATTCTGCCTTCACCTCGCAGGCGACATCGGATCGCTCGCGGTATCAGGGAAACTTGCGCCAGGTGGCTTCAATGTCTGCAACCGATGTGACGCCCCAATAGCGTCCGTCGAAACTCATCACGTCATCACCGAGCAGAAACACTTCGCCGTTTTCGAGCGACCTGCAGCCTGACCATTGTGGCAAAGCGATGCCCGCGGAATCCCTTTCAGAGACAACGGCAACACGCACGTCATTGATCAGGATATGACCATCCTCTGAACACACCCGGTCCCCGGCACGTGCGGCAATCCGTTTCAGGAAACGGTCGCCAGCGGCCTTCACATGACCTTCGTCGACATAGGCGAGGCCAACAGCGCGCACCGGGATCGTCACCACGGCGCCCCGCTCAAGCTGCGCGCCAACGCGGACGTAAAAACCGGGCTCCAGAGACGCCGAAGGGTTATAGAGGACGAGCCCATGGCTGATCAGCGCGGCAAAGCCGAGCGCGGCAACCGCCAGGCCAGCCACGCCAAGACCCGCGCGTGTGGATAGTATGGGAAGTCTCATGGCGCGGGTGCGTCGCAAGTCCCGGGCCATTCAATTTCGTGACGCATGACACGCGCCTTGCCGCTTATGGTCCAATCGTGACCGTGGTCTGAAGCTGCAGAACATTTCAGCGGCCCTCCGTCTGTTAAAGCCACTGCAGAACAGAATCTGATTGAAACGGGCGCGGCGATAGCCATAACGCCCCCTGCCAAACCTGGGCGAGAAGAGAAGCCGGATGTCGTCATCTGGTTTTCGCGGCGCAGATTCCGCGCCATGACAGTCACGCGCGCTTAGCCGTCAACACATGGGATGATCGTTATACCGACGCTTCAGGCCTTGGCCACAGGCGATACGTGTTCACGTATTAACTTGATTTATACGAGAATACGTATAGATACTCCTCATACGTGATCTCGTATAGGAGAGTGGAATGGCCGATCTTGTCAGAAGCCCCCGAATGGCCGGGGACATCGTACGCAAAGCGCGTCTGGCTCAGTCATTGACGCAGGCCGAGCTTGCATCCCGGATGAACGTACGTCAGGCAACTGTGTCGAAACTGGAAGGGGGCGAACCTGCAACACGCATGTCCGTATTCTTTGATGCCATGACGGCGCTCGGCCTCGAACTGGCTGCGACGGAGCGCATATCCAAGGGCGATATCGAGGAACTGTTCTAATGGCGCGCCAGTCCCGGACGAGGCGCTTGCAGGTCTTCTTGAATGCCCGCGCCGTGGGCTCGCTCGACAAGGCGTCCTCTGGTGCAGTCAGCTTCTCGTATGACCGGGACTGGCTCAGCTGGACCGGCGCAATGCCGGTATCGATTTCCCTGCCGCTCAGAGACGAAACTTTCCGGGGCGAGCCGGTCACGAACGTCTTCGAGAACCTCTTACCGGACGCCGAGCGGGTCCGCACGAATGTCGCATCGCGTCTGGGCGCTGATGGGACCGACGCATTCTCGCTCCTGGCGGTGGCAGGACGCGACTGTGTCGGGGCCTTGCAGTTCTTGCGAGAGGGCGAAGCGCCGGGACCAGCAGGCGACGTGCGCGGCGAACCGATGGATGAAGCAGCGATCGCAGGTTTGATCCGGCGCCTTCGCCTGGAACCGCTCGGGCTTGATCCGCAAGACGAAGACTTCCGCATCTCGATTGCCGGAGCGCAGGACAAGACCGCGCTTCTCAACGTCAATGGGGCGTGGCATCGGCCGACCGGAACAACCGCAACGACGCATATTCTGAAACCCGCCATCGGTGTGATCCAGAACGGCATCGACCTGACTGACAGTGTACAGAACGAGTATCTCTGCCTGAAACTCTGCGAAGCGCTCGGACTGACCGTCGCCGAAGCCGCAATCGCTCGGTTCGAAGACCAGCTTGTGCTGAGTATCACGCGCTTTGACCGGCTTTGGACACGCGACAAGCGTCTTCTGCGGCTGCCGCAGGAAGACTTCTGCCAGGCGCTTTCAGTACCCTCTATGCGCAAGTACCAGCGTGATGGCGGCCCCGGCAGCCTCGCGATCCTTGAGCGGCTGAAGGAAAGCGATCAGGCCCAAGCCGACCGGCGAATGTTCCTAAAGGCTCAGATCGTGTTCTGGCTCATTGGGGCGACCGATGGGCATGCCAAGAACTTTTCGATCGCGCATCGCCCGGGCGGCGGTTTTGCGATGACCCCGCTTTACGATATTCTGTCAGCCCAGCCCATCGTCGATGCGGGGCGCCTGACGCACAACAGGTTCAAGCTGGCCATGTCAGCTGGAACCGGGAATGTTTATCAGATCAACCAGATCGCCGTCCGCCATTTTGAACAGACAGCCGAAGCTGCTGGCATGCCCAAAGGATCGGTCACAAGTATCTGCGCGGAGCTCGCCGCGGCCATACCCGGTGCGCTCAGAGCTGCCGAGCGGCTTTCAGACACGGCCCTGAGCCCGGCGCTTATCGAAACGATC
>NZ_JBBEBT010000243.1:0-2770 GCF_040882205.1 Hyphomonas sp. | reverse complement strand
GGATGGCGGGCAGGCCCGGGACGGGGCGGCGGCTGGCGGCGAACAGGGCCACCATGATCACCGAGCCGAGGATATAGCGCCAGGCTGTGGCGGTCAGCACGCTGGTGCCGCCGAGCATAACATGCTTCATCACGGCATCGACGCCGCATCCGAAGATGACGCCGAAGCAGACGAGCACGATGGGGTGGGGCAGGCGCATGGCCGCGGAGCCTTGGAGCGCCGCCCTCAGCCCGTCAAGTCATCCTCAGGCGGCCGAGTTCAGGCCCAGCCAGACGCTGTAGCCGACATAGGCCGCCAGCATCACGCCGCCTTCGATCCGGCCGATGCGCCAGCGGGAGGTGGCCGTCAGGAAGAGGAGCAGAGTGGCCCCGATCATCACCCAGATGTCGAAGCTGGCGATCTGCGGCGGCACGTCGATGGGCTTGATGATGGCGGTGACGCCGAGGATGCCGAAGATGTTGTAGATGTTCGAGCCGACAATGTTGCCGAAGGCGATATCGCTGTGCTTGCGCAGGGCGGCCATGACGGAGGTGACGAGCTCCGGCAGCGAGGTGCCGACGGCGACGATGGTGAGGCCGATCACGGTTTCGGAGACGTTGAAGTCGCGCGCGATCTCGATGGCGCTGGAGACGAGGAAACGAGCGCCGAGGATGGTGAGCGCGAGGCCGGCGATCACAAGGATGAGGTCCAGCCCAATCAGGCGGACGGAAGGCTTCGGCGCGTCATTGACGATGCCGGCGGCGGCGTCGGCGGCGGCATTGGTCTGGCGCTCCTGGCGGAAGGCGAAATAGATATAGCCGGCGAGCGAGGCGACGAAGACGGTCCCGAGGAGGGGGGTGAGCTGGCCGTAGAGGACTGCGCCGAGGCACATGAGCGTGGCGACGGCGAGGACGACGCCGTCACGCTTGAATGTCTCCCTGGCGACCACGACCGGGAAGATCAGCGCGGTGATGCCGAGGATCAGCAGGATATTGGCGAGGTTGGAGCCGACGACATTGCCGACCGCGATGCCCGGCGAGCCGGAGAAGGCGGCCTGCAGGCTGGTGACGAGTTCGGGGGCCGAGGTGCCGAAGCCGACCAGGGTGAGGCCGATCAGCAAGGGCGAGATGCGGAACTTCTGGGCGAGTTGCACGGCGCCGCGCACGAGGAGTTCACCGCCGGCCACCAGAAGGACAAGGCCAAGCAGCAGGAAGAGGATGGTCATGTGTTGTTTTCCCTAGGGCACCCCGGCCCGTGCGGCAGGGATGTGGCCTATCCGGAGGCGTTCGGAAAGGCCGGGCCACCAGTTTTTTCGCAGTGGCGACCGCTTCACGCTGGCGGCGAACCTGTCCAGACTGGCCCTTCAGGTGAGCTGGGAAGCGCGCATGGAAGACCGGGCTGTTCCCGCAGATCTGACCGCCGTCCTCGCGGCTGCGGCGGCGCCCGTTGTGGTGTGCGGCCGGGAATACCGGTTTGCCTATGCCAATGCGGCCTTCTGCCGGTCGGTGCACAAGACCTGGCCGGAACTTGACGGGCGCAAGGTGGCCGACGTGTTTCCCGAATAGCCGGAGCGACTGGAGGAAGTCGCCGCCCGGCCCGAGCGCGCCTGGATGGGCGAGACGACACGTTCGGCGGCCTGGCCGTGCGAGGTCCCGGGAGAGGATGGCCTGCCGCTGGAGCGCTACTGGCGCTCGGCCGAGACGCCGGTGTTCGGGCCGAACGGGACGGTGACGCATCTGGCGCAGGCGGGCGAGGACATCACCGAGGAAATGCAGCTGCGGGCGCAGGAGGACGTGATCGCCTCCGAGCTGGAGCACCGGCTGCGTAATACGCTGGCGATGGCCGGCTCGCTGGCGATGCTCACCGGGCAGCACACGCCGAGCGTGGCGGCGTTCATCGAACCCTTCACCGACCGGCTGGAAGCGATAGGCCGGAACCTGACGATGATTTTCGATCATCATTGGGAGGGGCTTTCCTTCCGCACAATCGGGGAGGCGGAGCTGGCGCAGGCCGCCTCGCTTGACGATCCCCGCGTCACCGTGACCGGCCCGGACCTGACGCTGGAGGTTCGCGCCGATGAGTGGCTCGTCCTCGATGATGCAGATGCGGCGCTTGCGGCGACGGCGAGACACCGAGACTGGCGCCAGCGTCCTGCAGGCTGAAATTATCCGTCGCGGTAAGCAGTAGCGCGCGCCGGGCGAGGACGGTGCCGGCTGCGCCGCCCGGGGCGAGCGCCTTGTCGGGCGCAGCAAACAGCGACACCCGGCTAACCTGTGCGGGCGCGGCGGCCAGAAGGGTTTCAAGCATGCGCTCCACCGCACGGTCACCTTGCTCGCAATTCCCCGCAACCGCGCGCGCATAGCGCCGCAGGTAGGGCAACTGAAGTTGCGCACTGGCAGAAATGTGCAATACCGGCCCTGGCTCGCGAAAATCGGAGTGTGCACACATTCTGCCCTGCCGCAACGCTGCGCGTGGCAGATGGCCTGTGGTTGCTGCAGGTTCGGCCGGCAGGAATTCGGTTCGTATGCGCAGGGATGGCGCGGGGCGTGATTGTTTGGACGGCCTGTCCGTGATAGTTTTTCTCCGGCAGGACGCACGGATGACGAGGGCAGCAAGGCACTTGCGCGTTGGCAGACCAGGCAGGTGCGCTGATCGCGCGGCGCGGATACTTCGGCAAGACAGTCTATCTGTTCCCGCCGCTTGATGTGTCGCATCCCGCTGCACTGCGCCGTGGAACTTTTCAACAAGGCCTATCCGGATCACAGGGTCACGTTGCCGGAACGGGGCGCGC
>NZ_JBBEBT010000242.1:0-2779 GCF_040882205.1 Hyphomonas sp. | reverse complement strand
CATCCCGGAGCAGGTGTGTGACCGGGTTCTGGAAATGGCCCTCGACCAGCCGGAACTCTCGCCCCGGGAGCTGGCGGTGACGTTCACGCACGAGAAGCGTTACTCCGTCTCGGAAGCCAGTGTTTACAGGCTTCTGAAGGCGCATGACCTGATCACCAGCCCGGCCTTCATCGTGATGAAGGCCGCCAGTGAGTTGCGCGACAAGGTGCGGCGGATCAGAAAACAGTCCGGTGGACTGTTTTTCCGCCAAACGCGCCCAGCCAGCTCTGGCAGACGGACTTCACCTGTCTGAAGGTTACGGTGTCTGTCAGGGGCATTTTGTCGGCACCGGCAAAAAGTGTTGGCATTTTCTGGCCGTTGAGGTTCCCGGCCGTCTCGATGCCAGCAAAAAATTTCTTCCAACGATTTCATGTGGACGTTGGCGGACAGAGACGCTGGACGCCTCTCACTAAAGCCTTGTTTTTATGTAATTTGGTGGAGGCCCGCGGACGTCGCTGGAAGCCAGAATGGTGCCCGGGGGCGGAATCGAACCACCGACACGCGGATTTTCAATCCGCTGCTCTACCCCTGAGCTACCCGGGCGGGCCATTTGGACAAGCGGCTACTTAACGAAGGCATTCAGCCTTGTCCATGCCGATTTCAGCGCCGCGTCAGTCTTCCTCGTCCTGCTGCGGTTTCGCCCCGTCCGGCGCGTCGTCGGCGTCTTCCGCCGGGCGCCCGGCAATCGCATAGGCCCCGTTCAGCCAGCTGCCGAGGTCGGCATCGGCGCAGCGTTTCGAACAGAAGGGCCGGTAGTCGGCCAGCACGGGATGCTTGCGGCAGCGCGCGCATTTCGGCTGGCGCAGTTCGGGGGAGACGGGTTTGCTCATGGGGCAGGCTTCACTTCCGGCATCAGGTTCGGGCCGGGCTGAATCACCAGCCGGCCGCCATAGGTTTGCGCAAGTTGCCCCTCGGCGTCGAGCCCGCTGGCCGCCAGCCAGCTGTGCGCCGCCGCCGGCAGGGTCAGGCAAAGCCGCCCCATCCGGCTCGCCCGCGCCTCCGCCTCCAGCCGCCGCAGCCCGCCCAGCGCCAGCGTCTCCGGCGTCGCCAACCCGCCCGCGTCCAGCACGCGGTCGCCCAGCGGCGCAATCTGCCAGTCCGCTGAAATCTCCATCAGCCCGAAAGGCGACGGCGCCAGCGCCTTCACCTGCCGCGCCGAAATGTCCCTGAACGCCTCCAGGAACGCCGCGCGGATCTCTCCGCCCGCCGCCTTGTCCGCCGGTGCCACGCAGTCCAGCACCGCCAGCCCCCCCCAGCCTCGCAGTAGCATCTGCCGGGCCAGCTCGGCGGCCGCCTCAATATTGATCGCTCGCGCCGCCTCGGCCCGGCTGCCTTTCACCGCGCGTCCTGCTGTGTCGATATCCGCCACCACCAGCGCCTCGGTCCGCTCTACCTGCATCCGTCCGCCGCCGCGCAGCGTGACAAGAGGTGAAAGCGCATCCTCGAATGCCGCCTTCACGTCGTCGTCTCCCGCCGCCCGGTCCTCGACCGGCGCCTGCGTCCCGCCGTTCAGCGAGGTACGCCAGGCCTCAACGCCCGCGGTCGCGGCCGCTTCATCCGCCATCCGCACGCGCGGCAGTTTCCCCCGCCGCGCCTCGGCCACCACGTCCACAGTCACGGCTGCCCCTTCGGCCAGCCGCGCCTCCGGCTTCAGCCGCAGGAAGGCGTCGCCCTGCGTCCCGAGATCCACGAACGCGCCGCCCAGCGCCGCATCGGCCTTGCGCACATGCCCCGCCAGCCGCGCGCCGATCACCGCCCGCGCCATGTCGCTGCTGCGCTCAAGATAAAGCGCCGCTGGCGCGCCGCGTCCGTCCAGCGCGACCCACCGGGTCTCGCCAACCGTCCGTTCACGGAGCAGTTTCGTGGCCGGCATCGCTTACTTGATCATCCGGATCAGCGCCGCCGTCACCGGATCGTCCGCCTCGTCCGGCGCCGCCAGGGCAGGGCGCAGGCGCGAGGCCATCGTCTTGCCGCGTTCCACGCCCCACTGGTCGAACGGATTGAGGCCCCAGAGATGTCCGGCAAAATAGGTCCGGTGTTCGTACAGTGCCACCAGCGCCCCAAAGGCCACCGGCCCGAACGCCGCGTGCGACAGCAGCGTCGAGGGACGCCCGCCCGCATGCACCTTCTGCGCCGCCACGCCGGCCTCAAGGCCCGGCTCCTCGGTTTCAATCTCGCTCAGGCGGCGCCCGTTCGCCAGCACCTCAGCCTGTGCCAGCGCGTGCGAGGTCAGCGCCGCCAGGCCCTCCGCGTCCCGGCTCCGGTCCGCCGCCAGGATGAATTCGCACGGCACCGAATGCGAACCCTGATGCAGCCACTGGTGATACGAATGCTGCCCCACCGAGCCTTCACCGCCCCAAACCGCAGGCGCCGTTGGCGGTTGCACGGCCCTGCCGGTGGGCCCCACGGACTTGCCGTTCGATTCCATTTCGAGCTGCTGCAGGTAGGTCGGCAGCATCCGCAACCGGTTGGCATAGGCCAGCACGACCCGCATCGGCGCCCCGCGCACGCTCGCATTCCAGTAGTCCAGCAGCGCGAGGCGCATCGCCACGTTCGCCTCCAGCGGCGCATCGCGCGCATGCGCATCCATCTCCGCCGCGCCCGCCAGGATGTCCCGGAACACATCCGGACCCAGCGAGATCATCCAGGCCAGTGACGCCGCCGACCAGAACGAGAACCTTCCGCCAACCGACAGCGGCATGTCGAACAGGGGCGCTTCGCGCCCACCGAGCCAGGCCTT
>NZ_JBBEBT010000241.1:0-2802 GCF_040882205.1 Hyphomonas sp. | reverse complement strand
GGATAACGCACGGCCGCGACCGCCGGGTGGCCGGCGATAGCATCCGCAAGGTGCGCGGCATTGCGGCTCTGCGCTTCGACGCGCAGCTGCATCGTCTCCAGCCCCTTGAGCACGACCCAGGCGTTGAAGGGCGAACAGGCGGGGCCCATGTGGCGCAGCCAGGGATCGTAGACTTCGCTCATCAGCTTTTCGGTAGCGAGGACCGCGCCGGCGAGCACACGGCCCTGTCCGTCCATATGCTTGGTGGCGGAGTAAGCGATGACATCCGCGCCGAGTTCCAGCGGGCGCTGGAGCACGGGTGTCGCAAACACATTATCAACGACCAGCAGCGCGCCAGCCTGCTTGCAAAGCCTTGCCACAGCCGCGATGTCCACGCCGTCCAGCAGCGGGTTCGCCGGGCTTTCGATCAGCACCAGCTGGCATCCTTTGGCTAATTCGCGTTCCCAGGCCGCCATGTCTGCGCCGTCCACAAACACCGTTTCGATGCCGAACTTCGGCATCTGGTTCGCGAGGATCCAGCGGCAGGAACCGAACAGGGCCGTTGCGGCGACAACCCGGTCGCCGGTCTTGAGCGGGGCCATAATGGCCGTTGAGATGGCGCCCATGCCGGAGCCGGTGACGCGGCAGGTCTCGGCGCCTTCGATCAGGGCAAGACGCTGCTGCAGCATCTCGGCGGTCGGGCTGCCGTACCGGGAATAGACGAAGCCTTCTTCCTTGCCGGCCATGCGGGCTTCGGCTTGCTCGGCCGAATCATAGGCGTAGCCGGAGGTCAGGAAGATCGCCTCGGAAATCTCGCCAAATTGCGAGCGCATAAGCCCTCCGCGCACCGCCTGGGTCGCAGGTTTCCAACCCTTGGGGTCATCGCCGCCGGGTGCATCAGCCATGTCAGTGCGCGTCCTTGTGTTTCCGGGAGAGCGACTTATGCCTGATAACCATGGGGTGCAAGTAATGGCTGATGTGAGCGGGGTCCTTCCCGACTTTGAAATCGAGGCCCTGGTGGCGAGCGGGGCGATCCGCAGCACGCTGGCGCTTGAGCCCGGACAGGTTCAGCCGGCAAGCCTGGACCTGCGTCTAGCGGAAGATGCCTACCGGCTGCGGGCGAGCTTCCTGCCGGGCAAGGACCGGATCGTGGCGGACCTGCTGCAGGACCCCGGCCTGCGCCTCCACCGCATCGACCTGACCGACAAGGGCGCCGTGCTGGAAACGGGCTGCGTCTATCTGGTGCCGCTGCAGGAAGCACTGCGCCTGCCCGCCGGCCTGGCGGCGCGGGCCAACCCGAAGAGCTCGACCGGGCGTATCGACGTGTTCACGCGGCTGGTCACCAATCGCGGCAAGGCCTTCGACGAAGTAGCGATGGGGTATTCAGGTCCGCTCTACCTCGAAGTGAGCCCGCGGACCTTTCCGGTGATGGTGCGCCCCGGCGACCGTCTGGCGCAGCTGCGCTTCAAGCGGAAGCGGCCGGAAACGCTGAAGGAAAAAGTGGTCTCTATCGACCTTGAACCCCCTGCCGGTCAGCCGGCAGGCTACCGCGCCAAGCCGCATTCCGGTGTGGTCGACCTGCGCGCGATCGGCGCCCATGACGTCAGCCAGTTCTGGGAGCCTGTCTATCCCAAGGATGGCCGCATCGTGCTGAACCCCGAAGAATTCTATATTCTCGTCAGCCGGGAGACTGTGAAGGTAACGCCCGACGAGGCCGCCGAAATGGCCCCGATCGCGCCGGAGCTTGGCGAATTTCGCGCACACTATGCCGGCTTTTTCGATCCGGGTTTCGGCATGAACAAGGACGGCAGCCGGGCCGTTCTGGAAGTGCGTTCGCGTGATGTGCCCTTCATCCTTGAGCACGGTCAGCCGGTGGCAAAGCTGATCTACGAGCCGATGGGCGCGCGCCCCAGGACGCTCTATGGGGGAAAAGGCTCAAACTATCAGGGCCAGGGCCTTAAACTTTCGAAACATTTCGCCTGATCTTTCGGAACTGCAAGGCTTCTGGCGCGTAAATGGCTTGCAGGCTTTTCAGGGCTTGCAGACGCATAAAGACGGCTTTGTCTCAAACAACCGCAGAGGAAATGCTCATGAAAACCCGCCTCCCCGCCGCAATCGCCCTTGGCTTTGCCCTAACTCAGGTCGCGGCGCCTTTCGCTGTCGCCGAAACGCCGGCGTCGCAGTTCCGAAGCGTCGAAGCTCAGTCGTTCAATGCGGACGAACTTCAGCGCTACGGCCTGAACGAAGCCGAAGCCGCTCAGGTCCGCGCCTATCAGGAGCAGGGTTACGAAGTTCAGCTGCTGACGCCGGAAGAAGCGGAAGCCTATAACGCCGGCCTCACCAACAACAACGTTCTGGCGATCATTGGCCTCTTGGCCATCGTCGTGGTCGTCGCTTCCGTCCTCTAGGATGCGGTCTGCTTTCTGTATGGCGCTTGCGCTCGGATTGAGTGCCTGCGCCGTACAACCCTCCTCCGATCCGGCCGCTTTCGCTGCGCGCACCGGAGACAACAGTTTCGAACTGTTCGGCGCGGGGGTTGATCCCCCCAACACACTCCTCTTGCCTGTAAAGCATGACCGCCAGCTCGATGGCGCGGCCTGCGGCGCGCACGCGCTCGCGAGTGTCATCAATTACTGGCATGGCGCAGGCACAGCTACCGGCAACGCGCTGTTCGCCGCGGCCCCGCCCGCAGACACCCTGAATGGCTACTCGATGGCGGAGCTGCTGAAGCTGTCCGCCGCCAACAACCTGCTCGCGAGCGCCGTGCGGATGCCCGCGAAGGGACTGCTGGCAGAACTGGAAGCGGGGCGCCCTGTGCTGGTG
>NZ_JBBEBT010000240.1:0-18542 GCF_040882205.1 Hyphomonas sp. | reverse complement strand
CTTCAGGGCGAGCCGCCTATCCTGATCCAGAACGTTATCCTGACACTCGTAAACGTGTTCGGTGTCTATAGGTGGCTGATCTTGAAAAAGCCGGGATAAACCATCATCCGCAGCAATCCATCGATGCTTGCCGTTGCAAAACCGATTGCGCTGTCAGAAATGCCATACGGTATCAGCAGGTGATCGCCGGTTTTCAAAGCGCCGCACGTGTACACGACATTCGGAACATAGCCGGCCCGATCTGCATTTTCGGCTGTTAGGATCGGCTCGCGGGAACGGCCAAGCACAATTGAAGAATCGTTGATGTCAAGGAGCGCGCAACCCAGGGCGTATTTGCGCATGGCGCCGACCCCGTGTGTCAGCACCAGCCAGCCCTCACGGGTGCGGATAGGGCTTCCGCAATTTCCGATCTGGATGAATTCCCAAGGAAACTGTGGCTCCATCAGGAGGGTGCCTTCGCGGTCCCATTCGGAGAGATTGTCGGACTGCAACAGGAAAAGGTTTTTTCCGTCCTGCCGGCCGATCATCGTGTAAAGGCCGTTCACGCGTTCGGGAAAGAGGGCCATGCCCTTGTTTCGTCCGGCCGAACCGCGAATGGGCTCAAGAACGAACGAGCAGAAGTCTCTCGTACGGAGCAATTCCGATCGGATGGATGAACCCGAATAGGCCGTATAGGTGCCAACCCACTCAAAATCGCCACCGCCATGATCCAGGCGTACAAGGCGCAGGTCCTCCAAGCCGTTTTGCTGTTGCTCTGTGATCGGAAAGATCACCGTGTCGGACAGCGTGCTGTCACTTTGACGATGCACACTCACGCTGCAATCTTGATCGGTAAGCGCGGCGTTGTCGCTCTCTGCGGATGTTGCGAAGGGCCCCTGCGGCCAGAGAGAAAAGCTGCCGTTCGGGTTTGCGATGCCCTCCCGGAACGCGATCGAGCTGATATGGCCTTCACCTACTGCGCGAACGCTCATCACAAATCGGCAATGGCCTTCACTTACTCCGGATTGATCCGGGTGCGGGACAATCGAAGGGTTCATGATCGCAGCGGCTGAATAGGTGTACTCGTGGCAAAAATATGCACCAATCAGTTTTTTCCTGGTTTCCGAGTAGCCCTTTGCCGAGAAACTTAAAGAGCACTCGACCTCAGCAAACCTCTCCAGGAACATCTTTTCGGTTTGCCAGTGCCTTGCTTTGAAATCACGGAGCACTTTTGCATATTCGGTTCGCGTCTGAGTGGAAGAAAGCGCTAAAATATCGTCAACGAGCTTCTGCGCTCGTTCGCCCGGAGCGTTCTGCGCCTGCCAGCCAAGATGAAACGGACGAAGGACAACGCGCGACGGATCAGCATTGAGGCGGATTGCAAACATCCTGATGGGATCGGGATGCAGGACCGGGTTGGATTTCAATCTTTTCTCCGGTGTGTCGCATAGGGGAAGGCATTCATGGACTGGTATGCTAGCTGAAAAGCAAGGATCGATTCCGCTCCGCTGTTTTTATTGACGCCGCGAGGTGTCAAACCGTCCCAACACCGGCCTGTATCGAGGTCGCCGATCGCGGCCCCGCGGTCGTTCTCGCCGAGAAACCACATCCATGCGGTCTGCGCGTATCTGGTCCAGGCCGGATTTCCAGTAACCCGGAATGCCGCGGCTGCCGCATCGATTGATGCCCAGACTTCAAGGGGCTGTTGATCAAAGGGCAGATGCTGATACGCGCGCCCGAAACTCTCTGAACCGATGGGCCGAAAATGACCGTTGGCGGATAATTGCCGGCCAAAGAGCCAGGACAGAGCGTCCAGACCCATTTTTACCTGGACCGGGTTGCGGAGCAATTCGCCCGCTTCGATGAGGGCCTGGCAGAGGCGTGGATTATCATATGCCAGTACGGGTTCGAACCAGCGCCACGCGCGCGTCGAATGTGCAAGGTGTTGCTGAAGCGATGCGGCGCCTGATTCCGCGATATCGAGTGACGGCCGGTGGCCGGGCCGAGTTGCCAGCATTTCGGCGGCGCCCAGCATGGCGAAAGCTTGTGCTCTCGGGCTGTCCAGTCCGATCAAGTGTCCGGCGGTGCGATCATAAAGCCCGATCGCCCATGCCGCGACGTCCTGATCCTTGCATACCCGTGCCACGCGGCCCAGGCTCCAGAGTGCCCGACCGTTTGAATCTTCAGATCCTGCCGTTTCCAACCATTGCCGCGAGTAGGACATGAAATTGCGGAAGCGCTTCATGTCGTCATTCCACGCATCCTGAACGAAAGCGGCATAAATGCGCCCCTGCCGGGCGACGGCGGGATCATGCCGGGAGGCATAGCTGGCGACCATCAGCGCGCGCGCATTGTCGTCCACGCAATAGCCATGGGACCGGTCCGGGATGATGCCGGTGCCATGTTGCAGCATCCCGGTGTCATCGCTCATCGCGAACATTGCAGCGATATCGGGCGCGCGAAGCGTCCGGGCCTTTGCCGGCGCGCGTTCAATCGTCCGGGAGATCATGTCGGCTGCTGCTTCGGCAAATCGCGGCCAGACTGTCCTGCGCCCGCGCTCGTAGGCGCTGCGCTGCATTTTGGCGAGGTCCGCGCTTTGCCTGAGCAGTCCATTGACGGCTTGCGTGACGGCTTCGGCAGACCCGGGCTCGATCAGAATGCCTGCGCCGCCATCCAGAAGTTCTGCGGCGTGCACGTAAGGGGTCGAGACGACGGCCTTACCCAGGGCGACCGCAAAGCTCAATGTGCCTGAGGTGGATTGCTGAAGGTTGGGGTAGGGCGTCAGGTAGATGTCGCATGCTTCGAGCTGGTCGAGCAGTTCGGGCAGATCCAGAAAGCGGTTATCCCAAAGTACGTGCGCCGCGACACCGAGCCGGCGTGCCAGGTCTATCAACCCTTCACGGTAGGCTTCGCCCTCGTGCGCGACGAGGTTCGGATGGGTCGCGCCGACGATGCGGTAAACGACATCCGGGTTCTCGGCAACAATTGCGGGCAATGCCTGAATGGCAAGTTCGAGCCCTTTTCCCGGCCCGAGCAGGCCAAAGGTCATGAGCAGGGTTTTTCCGCTCAGCCCAAGACGGCGCTTGAACTCTGCCTGGCGCCCGAAGGGGCGATCCGGCGCCCCATGTTCGACAACGTCCACAACGGATTGGCGCGCGCCATACTCACGCAGCAGTATCTCGCGGGAATGGCGTGACATCACCATGATCCGCGATGCGCGCGAAATCAGGTGTTTCATGATGCGCCGCTGAGCGGCGCTGGGATGGGCAAGGACTGTATGGAACGTGAATATCAGAGGGGCCGCGATCAGGTCCACGAAATCGCAGACCATTTCTCCGCTTTCTCCGCCGAAGATGCCAAACTCGTGCTGAATCCAGACTGTGTGCGCTCCGCTTTCATTCAGGTGCTCCGCTGCAGCCTGATATGACAAAGGATCGTCTGACCGGATTACAGAGGAGACATGTTCGTATTCCAGAGACTGGGCCGGATCATCGATTGCGATAACCTGCAGGTCCAGGTGTGGCTGGAAGCGCTTCAGCGCCTGCGCAATGTCTGTGGTGAACGTCGCAATGCCGCAGCGCCTTGGTGCAAACCCGCCAACAACGGCGATCTTTAAAGCAGTACGCGCCAAAACAGACGGTTCGCGTCCGGAATCGGGCGCGGGACCCGGGAGTTTTTCGATCAACGCGAGACTGGGGCGTCCGGGGATTGATACTGGCATGGCGCGCTCTCGATGAAGGGCCCGTTCTGAGAACGGGCGGTCCAGTAAAGCGTTCCCGGGAGACATGATGTTTTCTGGCCGCTTTCGACGGCGCGCCCGCGGATTGATCAATTCCGGGTCAAGGTGCCAGGTTTGGGTGAATTTGCTTTGGGTTGCGGCGTGCCGGCAGGAAGGGCCAAAGCCGCGCCGGCGCTGCGGTATATATTATCAGTAGGCGGATATTGTAACTGCAATGGACTTTCTGCCGCCTGAGGCGGCTCAGGCTCCGGCGAGCCAGTTCGTTTTCGGTGTCGAACAGCACTCGGCAAAGACACAAGACAGTGACCGGGGAGCGCACAGGAAGACGTGTTCTGAACTGCTTGACCTGGCTGAAGATACCGGAGCGGACCCGGTTGCCTGGGCCGATCAGATGACCCGTTTCATCTGAGTATGGCGGCCCCGTGTATGCAAAGTCAGGACCGGGTTGACCTCACTTCGGTTTCTCCGCAACCAGCCCGCGCGCCATTGAACGCTGCCTGTAGCTCGCTGCTGCCGCCCACCTCTGCACGGCCTTTACGGTAACGGGTGCTCAGTGCGCCTGAGCCATCGCCGTTAAGGTCAGAGCTCAGATGTCCGCGGGAAACGGACTATCGATACGTCGCGGTCTCGCCCTTTTTCATCGTGAGTTTGATCTCGGCTGCTTCGTCGGGCGCCGGGATAAGGGGGGCTGTGCCACGCTATTTGCCTCCAGCAGTTTGAGCGGGTGGCAGGTCTTCGGCGGATGACGCTTGCGGCATTGCGCCGTCTTGCGCCGTCTTGCGCCGACATATGCGGCGTCCGCGCGCACGCGGCCGGCGCAGTCCCCGGGTCCGCAAATTCAGCCTCCGCAGCTATCTGTTGTCTGATTTCGCCTGTTTGCGTCAGGCCGGGCGCCTGTCCCGGCGTGCACGGCCGCCCCGCGCCAGCACGTTATCCGGCCCTGGCCACAGTGACGCCCGAGGGCATGCCCCGCGCCCGGACCGGCGTGTTGTGCAGCGCCGAGAGGCAGACGTCTGGCTTGACCCTCCCTACCGATCTGCATTCGGCAAAAGTGGCAGACCTGCGCGCTTGAGCCTTTGCAGCCCTGCACGTCTGGGACCCTTCGGCGCCTCTTCAAGTGCGACTGGACGCAGGCGTCACGATCAGGCCCGGCGCCGAAGTCTCCGATATCGGGGCGCGGGCACCCGGGACGCCGAGACCGGGCTATGGAAGCCTCGTTCCTCCTGGCCAACCGATTGCCCGCGCCTCGGACGATACCCAAGGCCCCGGTCCCGGTTCGTTTGCAGCGATGAACGCAAAGGCCAGTGGCTGGCAACCTGGCGAGCCCCGAAAACGGGTTTTGCCCGCTCGCCGGGCTTCTCCGGATAAAGGATGGCAGTTGCCAGGGGGACCGGCGTTGCGTCCCGGCCGTGTTCCGACCCTCAAGCTCTGGGGTAAGGCTCATGGCCTTCGCTCCCGTCTGCCGGGGACTGTAAAGGCGAGCCCGTGATGCGCGGTTATCCGGCGCAAAAGAGGCGCCTTGTCAAAACGCAGCCGGAAAATATGTTCTCTCCATCAGGAGGCACGTATTTTGGGAAAACAAAACCCGGTTATCGACGCGCAGGTATTCGCACGCACGGCTTCGCTGTTTGCTCAGAAGCGCGAAGCCCTTGCGCCAGAGACACTCGAAACCCTCGCAAGTGATATTGTGCGGCGTCTTGCGCGTACTATCAAACAGGACCCGGGATCCCCGGTCACGTTGATTGCTGGCGCAAGCGTGGCGGCTTTCTGCGATATACTGGTGAAGGACGATCCGGTTGCTGCGCTGCAGTTCATCGATGAGCGCCGGGTTGAAGGTCTTACCCGCCAGGACCTGTATCTCGGATACATCGCGCAGGCCGCAGAACGCCTAGGTCAACGCTGGGATGAGGACTTGCTTTCGTTTACCGAGGTCGCGGTGGCGACCGGCCAGCTCTACGCGCTGATGCGCGCCCTCAGAGACGAGACAGCCGGCATCAGTCTGGGCCTGAATGCCCGCAGGCGGGCGTTCTTTGCCACGGTGCCCGGCGAAGATCATGGGATCGGTATCACGATCGCCGCAGACCTGTTCCGCAATGCGGGCTGGCAGATTGATCTGCAGATCGGCCTGGAACATGAAGACCTCATGGCGCACGTCGAGTTCGCGGCGCCCCGGGTTATCGGGCTGTCACTGAGCACGGAGCAACGGCTTGGGGAGCTGATACGGCTTGTAACCGCCATGCGAATTGCAGCGCCACTGGCGATCATCGGCGTTGCTCCCGGCGCCGGTATCGACCGGAGCAAGCTCACCAACCTGGTCGATACTGATCTGCTGTTTGGCGACGTGCCTTCGGCCCTTAGCGAGCTTGAACGGCTTATCCGGATTCCGAGGTGATCGTCTGCGTTTGCGGCGGCGGTGTGCGTTTCTTTACCGGTCTGCTCAAAACCGCCTCCTTGCACCTTTCGCCAATAGATTGCAGGATACCAGGACCCAAGTCAGGTGCCCGGATTTGTTCGCCCGTCCCGGGCGTCTGAGCCCGGATCGGACACGCCGCTCAGATTGCTGAGCGGGAGGAAGAAGCCTGTGATTTCCTCTGGCGTGGCGCGTTGCAGGGCGCCGCCGTCGATCTCGGCCTGTGACCATATCCACGTCGCGGCCGGATCATGGAGCATGTCCCATTCGGCAAACATCCGCTCGGGCACGTGCGCTTCAACATGAAGTCTCATCTCGAGGTGGCGGTCATCCTGCCAGATACGGGCGATCGCTGCCCTGACCTGGGCTTCGGGTCCTTCCAGCCACTGGAGGTAGATGTCGGCGCGGCAGATGAGGGCGCCGGTGATGCCATCTCGCGCGTTGGCTCGCCGCGCGTCCGCCAGTATACCGCGCAGCATACTTTCATCGAAGCCGAAAGGCCGGGAAGTGTAAATGGCCCGAAAAACATCCATGCTGGCTCAATCTCCTGTTTGCCCGCCGCACGGCGCGCAGCAACGCGTATAATGCCCGTGTTGAGGTGGCAGCACGCGCGTGTAAAGGCAAGGCTCCGGTCCGCACCTCGGTCCGCACCTCGGTCCGGGCGCGGGCGCCTATCCGCGTAATGGCCTCGCAGGAGATTGCACTGGCGCAGCGTCTGACAAGAGCAGGTGGCCACCGGACCGCGTTCAGGGCGCGTCTTTCAAGCAGGCTTCGGCGCGCGTGATACCGGATGGACCTTCGCGCCATCGCTGGCCCTGCCGGCGGGGACACCTGTGCCTCGGCATGCATCCCGTCAGGCACGAAAATACCAGGTTCCTGAAAATGCTCGCTTCAGACGCTGAAACCCTCAGCCTGGAAGCGCAACCTCAGCTTCTGCAAGCCAGCTGAGCGGAATAAAAAGCCTTCCGGTTAGTGTGGTCGCTTCGAAAAAGCGATGATTGCAAAAGGCCTTCTCCTAAACATTCTCAACCGAGCCATCTTTCAGCGTGACGCGCCGGGTACAGCGCGCGGCCACCTGCTCGTCATGGGTACAGATCAGGAAGGTGGCCTTGTCCTCCTGGTTCACTTCGCGCATCAAATCGAGCACTTGCTCTGCTGCAGCCCGGTCGAGGTTTCCCGTCGGTTCATCGGCAAGGATCAGTTCTGGCTTGTTCATCAGTGCACGCGCAATGGCGACGCGCTGCTTCTGCCCCCCGGAAAGCCGGGTTACGGGAAAGTCCAGCCGGTCAGCCAGACCAACCCGCGCGAGAAGGTCGCGTGCGCGCCTGCGCATGACAGGACTTATTCCGCCCGCAGGTGCAGCGGCCGGGAAGGCCACGTTTTCGGTGGCTGTGAAATCAGGCAAGAGGTGATGGAACTGAAAAATGAAGCCGAGCCGCCGATTGCGGAACTCGGCACGCTCGACATCCGACAATCCGTCGACCTTTTGGCCGGCGATCGTGATAGCTCCCGCAGTAGGCTTGAGCAGAAGGCCGACGATGGACAGAAGCGTTGATTTTCCCGATCCGGAGGCGCCAAGCAGGGCTACCAGTTCACCCGGCTCCAGGGTGAGATCGACGCCTTTCAGCACTTCTGTGAGTTCGTCACCGTTGCGAAACGTCATGCCAATCGCGCGCGCATCAAGCAGCGCATTCATTGCTGGATTGCTTCGAGGGGATCGAGCCGCGCAGCCGTCCCGGCGGGGATGACCGACGCCAGGACGGCGCCGATCGTCGTGAGCACGAAGACGGCGAGGTATCCGCCTTCCCGAGGTGCAATGGGAAGCACCATTGTTCCATCCGGCCTGGTCAGCGTCTCCAGCCAGGCGCAGAGGGCAAACCCGCTGACACAGCCTATGCCGGCGCCAGCCATGCCGATCAACAAGCCCTGGAGGACGAAGACGCCAGCGATGAAAGAGCTTGAAACGCCGAAGGCGCGCATGATCCCGATCTCGCCGCGCCGGCGATTGGCAGACAGGCTGAGCGCGCTTGCGATGCCGACCAGGACCGATATCATCGAGAATGCCTGGATCAGCGTGCCCGTTTGCGACTGTGCCTCGAGCGCGCCCTCAAGACTTGCATTTTTCTCCTGCCACGATGTTGCGCGAAGACCGGTTGCCTCGTGCAGGAACGTCGCAATTTCCCGGGCGCGCCCTGGATCATGGAGCTTGATCTCGATGTTCGTGATCCCCTCTGGCAAGAGGAAAAGTGGGCGGGCGGTCTGGATGGAGAGATAGGCTACGCGCTCATCAAGGCTTTGCAGGCCTGTCTGGAAGATACCGCGGACGGTCAGCAGCCTGTCGATGCCGCGATCTGTCCTCAGGAGAACAGGCTGACCCGATGAAAGGCCGAGGTTTTCTGCCAGCCTGGAGCCAATCAGAATACCATCCGCGCCGAGGCTGCCATCACCGCTGATGATCTTTGAGCTGATCGATGAAATCGCGTCGATATAGGCCGGGTCGAGCGCTGTGACGGCAACCGGGGAGACGGCTTCGCCTTTGACCAGGAATGCACTTCCGGAAATCTGCGGGCTGATGGCCGAGACCGCAGGATCGCTGCGCAAAAGTGAAACCGTCGAATTCCAGGCGCGGATTTGCCGGCGCTGAAATGTCGAGATGATCGCTACAGATCCCACATCGCCATCAGGACCTGGCAGAACGCGTGCAATCCGGGTTGCTGGCTCAAGGGAAATGTGGGCGCTGTTTGCCGTCACATCATTGGTCAGGCGGATTGCCAATCCGCCTATCAGCGCCGTGATGAAAACAAAGGCCATGACCCCAAGCGTGACGCCCGATATCAAGAGTGCCGTCTGGGCTGGGCTGGAAAACAGGTAGCGGCGGGCAACCGTGAAAGCGAACATGGGCTCAAGGCGCCCCTGCCGGTGCGCTGGGCTGCCAGCGCTCACGCACGCGGGCAGCTGGCTGCGTTTCCGCTGGCGTGAGTATCACGCGGTCTCCGCCCGCCAGTCCGCTTTCGACAATCGCATTCTGCGACGGCCAGTCAGCGATCTGAACCGCGCGGATCTGAACGCGTCCCTCCCGGTCGACGATGTAGACCTTGGGCTGCGTCGCCGCATCGATGACAGCCTGACGCGGCACCGAGATACCTGCCTCCCGGCGTTCAACGACGATCGTGATGTCAACTGAACGGCCGAGGGGAATGTCCATGCCTTCATTCGGGACGAACTTGACCAGACGTCCGCCGGTGGTCGGATCCACGCGCGGTGAAACTTCGAGGAGCCGCGCCTGGAAGACCCGGTCTGAGCCCGACAGCGCGGCGCGGGCGGACATGCCGGGCTGCAAGACATCTGCATAAGCTTCATCGACATCGGCCTGAAGTTCAATGCGCCCGAGCGAGCCCAGCTGGAAGAGCGTCGTTTCCGCCGAAATGACCTGTCCGTTGTCAATCGACCGCACCAGGACGATCCCTGCCATAGGCGCCCGGATTGTGAATTCACTGTTTCGGACCTTTGCCGCTGTCGTTTCGGCCCTGGCTGCTTCCAGGTCTGATTCGGCCACTTGAAGAACTGCGCGTGCCTCATCGAGCGCCGCTTGCGAGGCAACACCCCGGTCGGTGAGCGTCCGGGTTCTGTTGAAGACCAGCTTCGCCCGGCTGACTTCGGCTTTTGCCGCACGTTCGCGGGCGCTGAAGGCATCGGCCTTTGCCTGTTCAACCGAGGAGCGGATGGCCGCGAGCGCATCGCCGGCCTCTACCAGCTCCCCGTCATCGCGGAATACACCGACGACCTGCCCGGGGTTGGGTGACTTTACATCGACGAGATTTTCAGGGCGGACACGGCCCACGACAGAGAGTGTGATCTCCAGGACGCCGGGCTCTACCTGCATAACCGACACCTCTTGCGGTCGCAGGAGCCACCAGGTGAACACTGCAGTAAAGGCTGCGGCGAGGACGGCGCCGGCTATCAGGATTGGCCGTCGCTTGCGGACCGCAGGAAGATCAGTCGCAGGTTCGATCAGAACGGGGCCAGACAGCGCGGCCGGTTCATCGCGTTTTTCTTCTTGCGTCATCGAGTTTGACATGCAGAACGGTGGCTCACCTGAACATGCCCCCGCAGGCTAAAGTCCGGCGTAGCGAACGCCGCGCCCGGCGCGGCCGCGCTGCGGACATTCTGTAGCACTCATTCTGCAATCCAACAGGGCTCTTCGCCCGGTGCGCGAGCAGATAGCCGGTGTTTCTGCCCGCGCGGCATTCCCCCTGCATCCGTCAGGCGAGAGTTCTCGTGCAAAGCGAACTTCAGAAGCTGCCTGAGCGGGCGTGCCGAAGGGGGGCTCACCGGCGCAGGACACCCGCTTTTTCGGCGGGAAGTCTTGCGCGGGGATTTTCGGCATCTGTCCGCATGCGCGCATGCAAGAGGTTCACGGCGTGCCCGGCCGCATCGCTCAAAGCTCCCGGCCGGCAACAACCAGGTTGCCGCCGGCAGATCCCTTTGCCCGGTCCGGAAACACCTTCCCGGGAAAATACGGGAATTGCGGGCGCCTCGGCGAGACGCTGGCCATTTCGGCTTCCCTGAGCTCTCACGGCTCAAGGCGTGCGCAGCACGTCTGCGGGCGTGGGCGCCAGCGCGGCCAGGCCGGCGGCCGCGCCTGCGAGCGCTGAGACGGCAATGGCGCCGCCTACGGCCATCGCCGCCGATTGCCAGGGCATCTGCCACTGCGCCTCGAATACCAGGACCACGATGGGGTAGGCGCCGGCAATACCCAGCAAGGAGCCAGTTAATGCCGCCACGCCGGCAGCGAGGCCGAACTCTGTCGCGTAGAGACGCAGGATCTCTGTGCCCGAGGCGCCGAATACCTTTAGCAGCGCGGCCTCACGGCGCCGCTTTCGGGCCAGCGCTGCGAAGGAGCCCGCCAGCACCAACAGTCCCGCCACCGTCACGATGCTGGCCGCCGCATTCACGGCAACGGCGATCTGCCCGAAGAGGTGCGCGGCGGTTTCAAGCGCGGGCCGGGTCTGAAAGACGACGACTTCGCGCAGGTCGGTGCCCAGCGCCGTGATGATCGCACTTTCCTGCTCCGGCGTTGCGCGGGCGATGGCGACATAGGCTGGACTGGCTGCTTCAAGCGTGCCGGGAGACAGGATGAAGGCAATGTTCGAGCCGATGCCAAACGTGCCCCAGTCGACCCTGCGCAATGAGGCGACCGTTGCTGTGACTTCCCGCCCGGCAATGCGGAAGCCAACCGTGTCGCCGACACCGATACCCAGGCCCTTTGCCGCATCAACCTCGACGGAAGCGAGCAACGGACCGGAATAGCCGGCCGGCCACCAGTTTCCCGCGACAAGTTGCGTCTCCGGTGGGCGCTCATCAAAGTAAGTAAGGCTGGTCTCGCCGCGCACGACCCAGCGCTCTGCCTCCGCAACCTCCTCCTCGACGAGCGGCTTGCCCTTCAGCGCAACGACGCGGGCGAGCAGGAAGGGCGCGCGGCGGTAAACATCCGGATCGGAAATATCTATCCCATTGGCGGACACAGCAGCGTCGAAGGCCGCGGCCCTGTCTGAGGGTATCTGGGAGAACACAAGTGATGGCGCATTGGCTGGCGCGGTGATTGAAATCTGGCGGATGAGGTTCGTCTGTACCGAGACGACCAGTACCAGGAGGAGCAATCCAAGGCCCAGCGAGGGCACGATGGCAGGCGCGAGCGACCCCGGACCGGCGAGGTTCGACAACGCGATGCGGTCCATGCCGCGCGCCGCGCGGGAAGCCGTTCGGGCGAGACGCTTCACGAGCATGGCCGCAAGGACAAACAAGGCGGCTGCCACTGCGGCGCCCCCAAGGATTACAGCGGTCAGGGCCGGGCGGTTGCTGGTGAAGATCGCAAGGGCGGCCAGCGTTGCGGCTGCACCCACGGACCAGGCTCGCTCAAGCCAGGGGGTGGCCGCAAATGTCTGATCTCCGATCCGGCGAAACAATATGGACGGACGGGTTGCGCGCGCTTTCCCGATTGCGGGTAACGCGAACACGGCTGCGGCGAGGATGCCGAGGCAGAGTGCCTTTAGCAGCGCAAAGAGATGGAGCGTCAGCTCCTGAGGAATGGGCAGTGCGCTACCGGCGATCCTTGCCAGCAGAAACGGCGCAGCAGCGCCAAGCGCTGTCCCGGTGAATGCGCCCGCGAGGGCAAGCAGGCCAAGCTGCAGCAGATAGGCCGCGCGCAAGGTTGCGCCCTCTGCTCCGAAGACCTTGAGCACTGCAATCGAACCGGTTCTGGAGTCCAGAAATGCGGCGGTGGCCTGCGCAACACCGATGCCTCCGGAGATCAGCGCTGCGATACCGATGACGGAGAGGAAGCTGTTCAGCGTTTGCAGGAGACTTTGCAGGCCATCGACGGCATCTTCCGGGCCGCGAAGCTGGATGCCTGCGCCCGGAAAGCTTTCATTGAAGCTTTTCTGCGCCGCGCCGAAGGACGCGCCCGGCTTGAAAACGATGCGCACGCTTGAACGGAACAGCTGACCCTGGGTCAGGCGCCCGGCCTCTTCCAGGGCAGTAAGAGAGACCATCGCTTCCGGGCCGAAGCCGCCGGGTGCGCCAATCTGGTCCGGCACGCTTTCCAGCCGGCCGGTGATGACCCCTGCAACCGGTCCGATCTCGACTTCGTCGCCCACGGCTGCACCAAACCTGTCGAGGAAAGATTGGGTGACGATGATGCCCCAGCGGCCGCTTTGGCGTGCGAGCGCCGTGTGCAGGCCTGGTTTTCCGCCAGTGAGTATCGCTTCGCCGATCAGTGGATAGCCGGCATCCACCGCGCGAACATCGACCTGAGCGCGAACGCCGTTTGCCGCGCCCATGACGTCGAGGGATACTGTTTCAGAAACTGTCCCCAGTCCTTCAGCGAATGCACGTTCGTCCGCAGACGGACGTCTCTGGAATGTGGTGAACTGGGCGTCTGCGCCGAGCAGTGTGCGCGCCTCGCTGGCCAGTCCGCGCGAGAAGGTTTCAGCGACCGATCCCGAAGCAGCAATGGCCGCCGTGCCAAGCGCAAGGCAGGCAAGGTAGATCCAGAAGCCCTTCAGCCCGCGAGATAGCTCGCTGCGCGCCAGCTTGATTGCGAGTGCGTTCATACGATGTGCCCGTCACGCATATGCACTGTCCGCCCAGCGCGGGCGGCAAGATCGTGGTCGTGCGTCACGATCACAAGCGCTGCGCCGCGGTCCTTCGTCAGTGAAAAAAGGAGGTCGGCAACAACGCGCCCACTTTCGGAATCGAGGTTTCCGGTTGGCTCATCTGCAAAGACGAGTACCGGATCGCAGGCGAGTGCGCGGGCCACGGCCACCCGCTGTCGTTCACCGCCGGATAGCTGTCCGGGATAGTGCAATCGGCGTGCGCTGAGGCCGACGGCGTCGAGCGCTGCCCTGGCGCGTTCATCGACCTTGTCGAGCCGCGCGATTTCGAGCGGCGCGCGCACATTGTCGAAGGCCGTCATCGTTTCCAGCAAGTGGAAGGACTGGAACACCATGCTTACCCGGCCGCGCCGCAGCCTTGCGAGCGCGTCTTCGCCCAGTTTTTCAATCCGCTCGCCCAGCAGGGTCACCTCGCCGCGGCTCGCGCGTTCAAGACCGGCCGCGACTGCGATCATTGAAGACTTGCCTGAACCGGAGGGGCCGACGATGGCGACGCTTTCGCCGTGCTGCGCCGTGAAATTGACGCCGGTCAATACATCAAGCGCAGCTGCGCCGTCTTCTGCGCCCGCAGACGGGAAGGTCAGCCAGACACCGGTCATTCTCAGCGCCTCGGTCATGCTTGCGTGCTTTCTTTCAAATCCGGCGCACATTGTCAGGCGCGCGCCAGGTGTCTATCTCCAGGTATGACTTCGTTTGCATGCAGCTTCCGGCAAGGCCTTTCATTTTTTGCGGCAGGCCTGTGCCTCATACTGGCTGCGTGCGGGGCGCCTGCGCCAGCGCCTCAAGCTTCGCCAGCGCCTCCTGGCGCGCAGGTTGCTCCGGCAAGTCAGGCAGACCAATCGGCTGATACAAGTGTGGTCGTTTTCCTCGGCGACAGCCTGACGGCAGGCTACGGCCTTGATCCGGGCGACGCGCTTGCCGAACAGGTCGAAGCGGTCTGGCGTGCGCGCGGTATCGATGCGGTTGCGGTCAATGCCGGCGTCTCCGGGGATACAACCGCCAACGGCCTTGCACGGTTTGACTGGAGCGTGACAGCGGCAAAGCCGGATCTGCTCGTCATTGCACTTGGCGCCAACGACTTCCTGATGGGCGTGCCCCCGGATGTCACGCGCGCGAACCTCTCTGCCATCCTCGAGAAGGCCGGGCCGGCAGGCATCCGCGCGGTCATTGTTGGCCTGTCGCCGCGAGGCGACACCGCGCCGGGCAGCCGCGAAGCCGACTTCGCGGCGATTTATCCGGACCTCGCGGCAAAATTCGGTGTGCCTTACTATCCCTCACTCCTGGCTCCCATCGAAAGCGACCCCTCGATGCTGCAAGGAGACGGGCTGCACCCCACCCGGGACGGTGTGCTCAAGATAGCGAGGCCGCTGGCCGGCTTTCTTGAGCCCGAGATCTCAGGCTTGAGGCAAGCCAAGGCGTGCCCGGTTACAGGCGATTGCGCGGCGCCCTGACGGCCCAACGCGCCGTGCGCCCATGAGCGTGCATCGATCTGCTGCAGGCTTTCGTGCGCCATATTTGCAAAGGATTCTCAATTTGCCTGGCGAACCGTGGCATGCGGCGGGCGTCTGACCCGCTGCCCTTTTTTTGAATCTGCGCAACAGGTTTGGTAAAAATTCCCATTCCCCGGGCATTGAAGCGCTGTTTTGCCCGGTTTTCCTGCCGCGCAAGTTGTGATCCACACCCTCTGAGGCGAATTTTCACCGGGACTTGCACGCTTCTTGCAGGATTTCGCGCGACAAGGGCTTTCCAAGCTGCCGGCCAGGCTGGCGGCCAAGTTGCCGATAGGGTTAAAGGACAAAATCCAATGCATCTCGAACGCCGCATCCTGATCACCGGCGGGGCCGGTTTCATCGGATCATTCCTGTGCGAGCGCCTGCTGGGTGCAGGCGCCAACGTCATCTGCGCGGACAACTTCTTCACCGGAACCCGCACCAACGTTGCCCACCTCCTGAACCATCCGCGCTTCGAGCTGATGCGCCACGATGTGTGCTTCCCACTCTATGTCGAGGTCGACGAGATCTACAACATGGCGTGCCCGGCGAGCCCCATCCACTACCAGTTTGACCCCGTCCAGACCACCAAGACCAGCGTCCACGGCGCCATCAACATGCTCGGCCTTGCCAAGCGCGTGAAAGCGAAGATCCTCCAGGCCTCGACCTCGGAAGTCTACGGCGACCCGGCTATCCACCCGCAGCCGGAGGAATACTGGGGCAACGTCAACCCGATCGGGCCCCGGTCCTGCTATGACGAAGGCAAGCGCTGCGCCGAAACGCTGTTCTTCGACTATCACCGCCAGCACAGCCTGCGCATCAAGGTCGCCCGCATCTTCAACACTTACGGCCCCCGGATGCACCCGAATGACGGCCGTGTGGTGTCGAACTTCATCGTCCAGGCGCTCAAGGGTGAGGACATTACCCTCTACGGCGACGGCCAGCAGACCCGCAGCTTCTGCTATGTCGATGACCTTGTGCGCGGCCTGATCGGCCTGATGGATTCCTCTGACCACATCACCGGCCCGATCAATATCGGCAACCCCGGCGAATACACGATCCGCCAGCTTGCCGAACAGGTGATCGACCTCACGGGTTCGAAGTCGAAACTCGTCTTCCTGGCGCTGCCGCAGGACGATCCGAAGCAGCGCCAGCCGAACATCGAAAAGGCCCGCGAGATCCTCGGCTGGGAGCCGAAGGTCCAGCTTCGCGACGGCCTGACCAGGACGATCGCCTATTTCGACGCCATGCTGTCGGGCCGGCTGGCCGCTGAATAGGCCTTCCAAGGTCTGAAATGGTCAACCTGTTGCAGATGATACAGCTTCATCTGCAGCAAATGACACAGCGTCTGCTGCATTTTTGCATTGACGTGCGATATTGACAGGCTCAGGGCGCTCTCGTTCGAGATTGCGCCCTGATAGGGCAAACCGCATAGGCTTCCATGTCAATTGACCGTCTGGATTGGGACACGCTGCGCGTTTTTCGCGTCGTGGCTGAACTTTCGAGCATGAGCGCCGCTGCCGGGCGCCTCGGCGAGTCGCCGCCGACCATCAGCCGGAAAATAGACGACCTGGAAGCCAGTCTCCAGACCCAGGTGTTCCTGCGCTCGACCCGCGGTGTGGTACTGACGGAGGCTGGCAAACGGGTTCTCCGGTATGTTGAAGGTATGGCCGAGGCCGCAGAGGCGCTGCGCCGCGCGACCGAGCCCCCGGGCGCAGCCGTATCGGGTGCAATCACCTTGTGCACCAGCGATGGGCTTGGGCCTTACTGGATCGCGCCGCGCCTCTCGCACTTCCATAGAGAACATCCGAAGGTTCGGATCCGGATGATGGTCAGCGATGAACCGGCGGATGTGCACGCCGAAGGCAATGACATCTCGATCAGTTTCGGCGAGCACAGACAACCCGATACCATCGCTCACAAACTGGGCGTCCAGCACTATGTCGGCTTCGCGTCAAAATCCTATCTTGCCGAAGCCGGCACGCCTGCCAACCTGCATGAGTATCACAAGCACCGCTGCATCCTGCACTCCTCCTATGCCAACCAGGTCGAGCGCTCGGCGCCGCGCATGTCCGAATACCGCCGGATGGTAGACTTCGCTTTCATCACCAATTCGGGCACCGCCATCGTAGAAACCTGCGCGCGCAGCGGCGGCATTGGTATCCTGCCGTCCTACATGTCCCGGCTCGACCCGCGACTTGTGCCGCTGGAGCTGCCCGAACTGGCGCCGGTCAAGTTCTGGATCACGTATACCGAGCGGGTCCGCCGCCTGCCGCAAGGCAGGCTGCTGATCGACTGGATTCGACAGCTTTTCGAATTGCCGGAAGCGATCTGGTTCGACGACGAATTCGTCCATCCGCTGGAATACGACAAGAAAGTGCAGGAACTGCGGCCCGGGACGCAGGCTAGTCTGCGCGAAAGTTGACCCCAGCCTTTCGCTGAACACTTGCCCCGGCACGGCGACACCATAAGGTGTCCCATGCGGTCCCGGCGTCCTCGCCGGGATGTGTCTGCCACGGGGAAACACCATCGATACGCACGATCGCCGGCCCGCTACAATCGTGGACGTAGCCCGTGAAGCAGGCGTTTCGTTCAAGACGGTCAGCCGGGTGCTGAACGGCGAACCGAACGTTCGTGAGCCCACGCGTCAGCGCGTGCTCGAAGCCGCCAGGGCGCTTGGCTACCGGGCAAATCCCTATGCGCGCAATCTGCGGGCCGCCCAGAGCCGGCTGATCGCCGTCTATTATTCCAACCCGTCGCGTAACTATACGAGCGAGATCCAGATCGGTGTGCTGCAGCGGTGCAATGCCGAAGGCTTCAATGCGATCTTCGAGGAAACAGGCGCAGGGCTGGGCAGCCTCGTGTCCCTTCGGGGTGAGCCGAACCTGGCCGGGGTCATCCTCGTCCCGCCGCTGACCGAAGACGAAGCGATCCTCCAGCGCCTCTCGGCCGCCGGTATACCCTTCGTGCGCCTCGCACAGTTCCCGGCGCAGGGAGAGGCGGGCCATGTCAGTATGGATGACGAACGCGCGGCTTGCGAGATGACCGAATACCTGATCTCGCTCGGTCACCGACGGATCGGGTTCATCGCCGGCCCGCAGGAGCACCCGCAGGCGCGCCTGCGGGAGGCGGGCTTTCGTTCAGCTCTGGCGCGCCATGGGATCAAGCTGGCGCCCGGCCTTGTGGCCACCGGCAGTTTTCATTTCGATTCCGGCCTGCGGGCCGCTGAAACACTCCTTTCCGCCAGCCAGCCGCCGACCGCCATCTTCGCCAGCAATGACGATATGGCGGCGGGCGTCCTCGCAGTGGCCTACCGCAAGGGCCTGCGGGTGCCGGACGACCTGTCGGTGTCCGGCTTCGATGACACGCCGCTGGCCTCGGTGGTCGTCCCCGCGCTGACCACCGTCTACCAGCCGATCCGGGAAATGGCGGCGCAGGCGACTGGCATCCTGTTCGGAAAGGCCGAAAACGGGGCCCGGTCGTCCTTCATCCTGCCTCACCGCATCGTGGTCCGGGAAACGACAGCGCCCGTAAAAGCCTGATCCGGCAAGCCATTCCCGCCGACCCGCCTTTGGTGTAAGCGCGCCGTCGATGAACACGATCAGACCGCTCGACCATATAACGAACACCAAATCCTATGTTCCCGGCGGCAAGCTGCACGGGACCAGCGGGCCTGTGGCCATGCTTGCCTCGAACGAGAACCCGTTCGGGCCAAGCCCCCTCGCGGTCGAGGCTGTCCGCAAAGCGGCCGG
>NZ_JBBEBT010000239.1:0-2860 GCF_040882205.1 Hyphomonas sp. | reverse complement strand
CAACGATGTGATCGCCGGTGTCGACATGGGGGGTAAAGTCAGGGCGGTGCTTGCCGCGAAGACGTTTGGCAACGTAAGAAGCAAGCCGTCCGACGACGACGCCTGTCGCGTCGATCACGACCCACTTTGTCTCTACGCCTACTGGTGCGTTATAGGTTTTCATTGCTCTGCTCAGAGCCTCTCAATTTCGGAGTTCCAGGAATGCAAATTAAGGACTGGCGTTTAGTCGCCGCTTCTCCCTTTGTCAACGCGGCTGCCGGGGCCATCCTGCTTTTTGGCGCAGCGGCCTGTTCCCGCAGCGAAAAGGAACCTGAAGCCCCCCCTCAAGCTGCCCCAATCACAGCAGGATTGGAGCTTCCGGCCGTTTGGTCAACCCGCCCCCTTTCCGGCCCAGTCCGAGATGTAGCGGTCTCCACCGGCGGCGGGGCCATTCTGGCTGTGGCTTATGAGCGCGGCGGCCTCGAGTTCTTCGACATGGAAGGCGAGCGTATCGGCGAGCCCTCCCTGTTCCGGCTTAAGGCCATCGCCGACGGCCGCTCGACCACCATCGGCGACGCCTCGGTAACCCTGTTTCCGGGCATCACCGAGGCGGGCGAGATCAAGGGCTATGTCTACAGCCCGGGCCTGATGGCCCCTACCCAGATCGACCTGCCGATTGCAGAGGAACGCGCGGTCCAGGGCCTCTGCACCGGCGATTCCAGCTCGGGCGGCCTGATCCGGATTGCCTACTGGACGATGGCCAATTCCATGTCGCTGACCACCGGCATCCTGTCGGAAGTCAACGGCGACCTGACCTGGACCCCGGAAGCGTCCACCGCCTCGGTCATCCCGGTCACCTCCTGCGTCTTCGCGGGCGGCCAGCTGGTCTCCTCAGCATCCAGCGATTCCGCCTCGCTGACCCGCGGTGAGGTGTCGGCCCTGTTATCCCTCGAAGACGGCGAGCCGATCCAGATCTCGACCGATTACGGCCTTACCAATACCAGTGTCGCCATTCGTGACGGCATCACCATCGAGGCGCCGCGCAATCCCACCGCCCTGACCGCCCTCGGCACGTTGCCAGCCGGCGGTTTCCCGGGTGGCGTGGTGGTCGTTGCGGGTGAGACGACGCGCGGCGAGCATCAGGTCGTGTTCATTGACCCGAGTGAGATTACTCTGGAGCCGGTGTCCGACTAGCGCCCGCCTGCCAGGTGAGGTGGACCGCCGCCAGCGTCACGATTACGCCAAGCCCCTGATGCACCAGCGCGAGCGTCAGGGGCGCGCTATTCAGCAGGGTCAGGATGCCCCAGACGGCCTGAGCGCTAACGAGCGCCGCCAGCACGGCGAAGGATCGTGCGAGCGCCCCGCCCCGGTAGCGCCAGGCTGCCCAGAGGCTGAGGCCCCAAAGTATATAGGCGAGGAAACGGTGATTGAACTGCGTCGCCGCCCGCCCCTCGAAGAGGCTGCGCATGCCCAGATCGGCCTGTATATAACGTGAGGGCACGAGTTCGCCCGCCATCAGCGGCCAGTCGTTATAGCTGCGCCCGGCGTCCAGCCCGGCCACCAGCGCGCCGGCGGCCATCTGCACGAACACCAACGCCAGCAGCAGGATGGCGACCCGCTTCCCCTCCGGCGCGCCCCCCCTGGAGGCGCCGCGCAGGGAAAGCCATAGCCAGGTGATCACGCAAAGGATCAGGAGCGCCAGCGAGAAATGCGTCATCAGCCGGTAGGGCGCGACCGACACCCGGTCAGTATCGCCGATTCCGCTCGCCACCATCCACCAGCCGATCGCCCCCTGCAGCCCGCCCAGCGCCACGAGGCCGGCGAGCTTCCATCCCAGCCCCCCGCCCAGCCAGCGCCGCGCGGCGAACACCGCCAGGCCCGCCACGGCCACCAGCCCGATGAACCGTCCCAGCTGCCGGTGGCCCCACTCCCACCCGTAAATGAACTGGAACTCGGCCAGCGACATGCCCTTGTTCTGCAGCTTGTACTGGGTTGTCTCGCGGTACTTGTCGAACTCCGCCAGCCAGCTCGCCTGATCCAGCGGCGGCAGGGCGCCCTTCACAGGCTGCCATTCGGTGATCGACAGCCCGGAATCGGTCAGCCGGGTTGCGCCGCCGACCAGGATCGTCGCATAGACGAGGAGGCCCAGCAGGATCAGCCAGGCCCGGATCCAGCGTGCGGCAACGGGTGAAATTGCGTTTGCAGCCATGACGCCTAAATCACTCCGGCGCGGGCGCAATCAAGAGGCGCCAACGTCGCATCAGCTTCAGGAGCCCGCCCGTCCCCATGCGCAAGCCCATCGCCGTCCTCCTGATGCTCGCCTTCATGGCGCTCTGGATCTGGGGCGCCGCCACCATCGGCATGTACATGACCGGCGCCTCCGTCTGGCTGCAACTCCTCTACTATATTGTCGCAGGCTTCGGCTGGATCCTGCCGCTGCGCCCCTTGCTGAAGTGGATGAATGCCAACGCGCCGCCGGAGGAAGACTAGATCTGCCGCCGCTTCATCCCGCGAACGCCGGGGCTTAGCCAAACCACTCCCTAATCCACCCACCGGGTCCCGGCAGCCTTGGGCAGGATAACAAAGCAAAGAGGCAAACCTTCGCCGCCCGCGCAATCACCGCATTTACACCGCACCCGGAGCAAACCATATCTGCGCAATGTCTACGCGCTTCTCTCCCGAAGACTTGCTTTCCTGCTACCGGCGGGGCGTGTTTCCGATGGCGGATTCGCGCGATGATCCGCGTCTCTTCCTGGTCGACCCCGAACTGCGCGGCCTGCTGCCCCTCGATGCTTTCCATATTCCGAAACGCCTTACGCGCCGCATCATCCAGGACCCGTTCCGCATTACCTTCGACACCGCTTTCACGCGCGTCGTCGAG
>NZ_JBBEBT010000238.1:0-2870 GCF_040882205.1 Hyphomonas sp. | reverse complement strand
CCTGCCCGTCGACCGGGGCTTTTCCCTCCGGTCCGAAAACGCGCTCTACTGTTCCGAACTGGTTTGGCGCGCGCTTTCGGCGGGGGCGGGCGAGGATGTCCAGCCGCAGAAAAGCGAACGCTTAGGGCGCGTCTATGTGTCGATCTCGGACCTGTCGGAGAATGTCCTCATGCGCGAGGCGGCAGTGATCACGGCTGCGGGGGTTCAGGGTGGAGACAGGCAAACGACCCGGGCTGAAGCTCGTTAGGGCTGCTCGGTTCCCCGCCTGACCCGATTGGCGAGCGACCCGTCCGCCGCCTGCCTCCGAGGGCTATATGCGCAGCCGTGCAGCGAATCGCAAGCGCAGGCTCCATCTGCAGCCCTATTCCGCGCTATCGCCTTGTAACGCCTCATGTTAGCCCTTCGCCAAGATATCGCTGACGGAGGGCTCCATGATCATTCGCACACTCACCCTGACGGCCATGGCCGCGGTGCTGGCCTGCGCTCCGGCGCTCGCCGAGACAGACGAGGCGCCTTCGAAGCGCTTCACCGCCGAGCGCGTTTTCGATGTTGAGTATGCCACCGATCCGCAGGTTTCGCCGGACGGCAAGACCATCGTTTATGTCCGACGCGCGATGGACAGGCTGACCGACCGCGATGTCGGCAGCCTGTGGACCATCGATGTGGCGAGCGGCGACCATCGCCCGCTGGTGACAGCCGCTACTGCCGCGGCGCCCCGCTGGTCGCCGGATGGCTCGCGCCTCGTCTACACGACCGCGAATGGCGGCAAGCCGGAAATCCGCGTGCTCTATCTGGACACCGGCCGCAGCCATGCCCTCTCCCAGTTCCTCGAAGGCCCCTCCGAAGCGGTCTGGTCGCCGGACGGCAAGACCATCGCCTTCACGATGTTCGTACCCGAAAGGAAACCCGGCTTTGCCGCGCCGCCCGCCGCCCCCGATGGCGCGGCCTGGAGCGAGCCGGTGAAGGTCTACGAGAATCTCAGCTTCCGCCGCGACGGCGCAGGCTTCCTCAAGGACGGCGTGACGCATACGTTCGTGCTGCCCGTCGATGGCGGCACGCCCCGGCAGGTGACCTCGGGCGACGCGCCTTTGCAGAGCCCGTCCTGGCTGGACAATGACACGCTGCTCGTCTCCGGCAACCTTGCAGCAGACCGCGACATGGACCCGGTCGAGAGCGAGATCTATGCGGTCGAACTCGCGGACCTCTCCGTCCGCCCGCTGACGACCCGCGACGGGCCGGACTATGGCCCCATCGTCTCACCGGACGGCAAGCGCATCGCCTGGCGCGGCTATGACGACAAGGTCCTCTCTTACCAGCAGGACAATCTCTACCTGATGAATGCCGATGGTTCGGGCGCAGCTGAGCTGGCGGCAGGCTTTTTCGGCAGCTTTGACCAGACCGTCTGGGCACCGGATGGCAAGAGCCTTCTCTCCCTGGTCGGTGATCACGGCGTGCTGTCGCTCTACCGCATCGACCTCGACGGCAAGACCTCGCAGGTCGTCACCGATATCGGCGGCGCCTCGATCGGACGGCCCTATGCCGATGGCAGTTTCTCCGTGAGCGGAGGAAAGAAACCGGTGGTCGCCTATACCGCCGGCTTTGCCGACCGCCCTTCGGAAGTCGCCAGCATCCGCCTCGACGGTAAAGGGCAGAAAGTGCTGACGGCACTAAACGACGACCTGATACCCTATCTCGAAATGCCCCGTATGGAGGAGATCAAAGTGGCCTCCAGCCATGACGGCAAGGAGATCGAGGCCTGGGTCTACCTGCCGCCGGACTTCAAGGCGGATGGCAGCTTTCCCATGCTGCTCGAGATCCACGGCGGCCCGTTCCAGATGTACGGCCCCTATTTCTCCAGCGAGCTGCAACGCTACGCCGCCGAAGGCTATGTCACCGTCTGGTCAAACCCGCGCGGCTCGACCGGCTATGGCGAAGACTTTGCCCAGGCCATCGACAAGGCTTATCCCGGAAATGACTATGACGATCTGATGACCATCGTGGACGATCTCGTCGCCCGCAACTATGTGAGCGAAAAGCGTTTGTTCGTGACCGGAGGATCGGGCGGCGGCATCCTCACCGCCTGGATTGTAACGAAGACCGAACGATTCGCGGCGGCTGCCTCGATCAAGCCAGTTATCAACTGGATGACGATGGCACTCGCCGCCGACATCTCGCAATACGTGCGTCGCCACTGGATACGTGCCGATCCATGGACGGACCCCGAGGCCTTCCTGAAATTCTCGCCGATCCGCTATGTCGACAAGGTCAAGACGCCGACGCTGATGATGGTGGGTGAGGAAGACTGGCGCACACCGACCTGGGAGGCAGAGCAGTTCTATACCGGCCTCAAGATGAACGGAACCGATACCGCCCTCATTCGCATCCCCGGTGCCTCGCACGGCATCACCTCGCGCCCCAGCCGGCTGATTGCCCTCACAGACAATATTATGGGCTGGTTCGCGAAGTATGATCCGGTGAAGAACGATGGGAGCCCCGCCGCGCCGGTGACGCCTTCGGCAGGCACATCAGCGCAATAGAAGGGTTTTAGGTCTCGTTGGCGGGCGACATGTCCGGCTGGTGGCCCTTGCTGACCGCTGTGATAATTTCCAAACCGGTGAGCACGACGGCGCCCATGCCAATCCAGACCGGCTGCAGGCCGAGCAGGTAGGCGCCATAGGCAAGACCGCCGATCAGACTGATGAAACCGATCAGACAGAGCGTGAAGGACGACATGGGACACCTTGGGTGATTGAGGAAACTCAATTACCAACGCGCGCCTGCGGCGCAGGTCGTGGAAGGTGCACCTGGCTATCTTGCCGGCACATGCGCCGCGATCAGGTGTGGGCCCTGCTCGGCAAGGGCGCGTGCCA
>NZ_JBBEBT010000237.1:0-18732 GCF_040882205.1 Hyphomonas sp. | reverse complement strand
GCCTGAAATCTGGCCTGAAATCTGGCCTGAGATCTGGCCTGAGATCTGGCCTGATGCCTAAGCAGAACTCACCCATCCGATAAGGCAGTTGCAGATAGCTGCCGCAAACCATACCTGCACCCCCTGCAATCACAGGAGACGAAGCCCATGACCATCAAGCTTTTCGGCCTGAAGAATTGCGACACCTGCAAGAAGGCGTTGACCGAACTGGAAACCGCCGGGCAAGCACCGTAATTCGTCGACATCCGCGCTGAGGCCGACCTTGCCGCCAAGGTGCCGGGCTGGCTGAAGGCTGTCGGCGACAACCTGATCAACCGAAGTTCTACGACCTGGCGCGCCCTCTCTGACGAGGACCGGGCCAAGGCGTCCGGCAAGAGCCTGGAAGGGCTCCTGATGGGAAATCCCACCCTGATCAAGCGCCCGGTCATCGAAGTGGACGGTAACGTCCTCGTTGGCTGGAACGCGGAAACCAAAGCCCGCATCGGCTGAAGCCTGGAATTTTCCCGGCGCGCCGCAACGGATTGCGCATCGGCGCACGTTCAACCCGGCAAGCCAACACCCCGGAGCCCCCGTGCGCCGTCTGCTGACTGCCGCTTTCGCCTTCCTTTTGACAGCCATGCCTGCCCTGGCGGCGCCTGAAACAATCACCGTCAGCGCCGGAGAGGCAAAGCGCGAGTTCATCCTTCACGCCCCCGCGCCGAGCAGCGAGCCGAGCCCGGTCGTCCTCGTCTTCCATGGCGGAGGCGCCAGCGCGGAGTGGATGGCAAACCGCTCCGCCGATCTCACCCGCACGCTCACCCGCGCGGGCTACGCCGTCGTCTACATAAACGGCTCCACGAAGCGGCGGACCGACAAGCTACGCACCTGGAACGCCGTCCATTGCTGCGCCTATGCCGCCAAGTCAAAGATCAACGAAGCCGCCTATGCCGACGCGGTGATCGACGCCCTCGGCGCGCGGCTCGGTATCGACCGCACCCGGATCTTTCTCATGGGCCATTCCAATGGCGCGATGCGGAGCTACCGCCTCGCTGGCCAGATCAAGACCGCGCCGCGCGCCATCGCCCCCGTCAGCGGCGCCATCTTCGCCGACCAGCCGTCCCTGCCCGCCCGCACCTCCGTCTTCATGTACCACGCCGTCGATGACGAAGTGCTGAGCTATGACGGCAACCCGGACGACAAGGCCGAACGCTGGCGCACCGCGCCGCATGTCGGCTTCCTCAAGGCAGAGACCAAACTCGCCGAAATGAAAGGCTGCGCGGCGGCGGTCGCAAGTCCCGCGACACCGGGCGTCACGATCACCGCCCGCACCTGCGCCGGTGCCTCATCCCTCACCGCCATCACCGCCCTCTCCGGCGGCCATGAGTGGCCCGCCCGGCCGGCCGCCTACGATATCGAAGACGCCTTGCTTACCTTCTTCGACAGTCAGCGCTGAGCGCCGTCCGCCTATACGCGCGCGAACTGCCCGCCCAGCCGGTCCAGCGCCCTCGACCAGCCGGCTTCGACACCTTCCAGCAGGTCCGATGCGTCCACCGCCGCTGCCTGCAAGGTCAGCACAAGCCGCGTGCCGCCGCCCTGCGCGATGAACTCCGCCGAGACGAGGCTCATGCCCATCAGGGCGGCGGGATCGCTGATGATTTCGGTATAGACGATCGGCTTGTCCGGCACGATGTCATGGCAGCGCCCGACCACCGCTGCGACCGGCTTGCCGCCAAGGAGACAAGTCTGGATATCTTCCCCGCCGACGCGGAAATCCGCCGCCTCGTTGCGGATCTGCGCCTCGTCGGAGGGCGAGCCCCGGAGGCGGCGGATGTCCGGGTCCGCCCAGGCACGGAACGTCCGCGCCGGGCTCGCATTATAGGTCGGCTCCAGTGTCGCGGTGCGGTGGACCATGGTCTCGTGGCTCATTGCATGTCTCCCTTGCGGCCAAGAATGTCTCCCAGGCGGTCTAGGCGCGTGCGCCAGGCCGCTTGATATCCGGATATCCAGCGTTCCAGCTCGCCGAGGCGCTGCGCCTCGAGACGGCACATGCGCACCCCGACCTGTTTCTCTGTCGTGATCAGCCCCGCCGCTTCCAGCACGCGCACATGCTGCAGGAAACTCGGCAGCGCAATGTCGAACGGCGCGGCAAGGTCTGCCACGCTCGCCTCGCCCTTGGTCAGCCGCGCGATCACTGCCCGCCGCGTCCCGTCCGCCAGCGCCTGGAAGCCGCGCTCAAGACGCTCTGCATCAAATCCTGAATGGTTAGCCCTAAGCCTGAGTAAAACAATCAGTCGACGGCCCTTAAGTCACTTAGTTGATTACCTAACTATGGTGCAGGAACGCCCCAAGTTCAGTTAGGATTATCGCGCTCTTCGGCGATCTCGTCCGCCATGTTCTGGACGGCTTCGTCGGTTGCGTCCGCAGCGTTTTCCGCCGCCTCGCCCGCTTCGACGGCCGCGGCGCCCAGCATGCGGTCCATTCGCGCTCCGGCCACTTCGAACGACCCGTCCATCAGCCGGAATATCAGCATCAGGGCCACGAAGAGAACCAGGATAGCCGTCAGGATAGCGTGCAGAATTCCCATGGCGTCCCTGTCCCCTTCATGAGTTTGCCCTGTTCCTTGAATGCGCAGCTCGGGCACAGGTCCCATCCACCTTTTTCCGCCCGGCCCTTTCCGCCGCGTGGCAACCCGCCTATGATCCCAAAATCCGAGGGGTGTCCGGCACGGTGCCGGGCTGAGAGTTACCCTTTGAACCTGATCCGGCTCATACCGGCGCGAGGGACGGAGTCGACATGGGCCACAGGGCCAGCCTATCCCCCGAGATGCCTGCGGACGTTGCCGCTGTTTTTGGCGCGGCTCCGGATGCGCCGCGTGCGCGCCTGCTTGCCCTGCGCGACCTGATATTCGACACCGCCGCCCGCCACACACCCGACCTCGCCTTCATCGGCAACCGCGAGATTGCTCTCCCCCTCGACCGGCCACTGCCCCGCGCCGAACTTGGCCACTGCATCGCCGTGGCTCTCACCTATCACCCCAGAAAGTCCGCACCATGAATACCCCCACCAAGCCAGGCGAATTCACCCCTCGCACCGTCACCACCGGACCCCTGCCCGCCAGCCGCAAGGTCTACACCGCGCCCGCCTCTGGCCTCGCTGTGCCGCACCGCGAGATCGACCTTCATCCGTCTGCGAACGAACCTGCGGTGCGCGTCTACGACACGTCCGGTCCGTATTCCGACGCAAACGTCGCCATTGATGTCGAAGCCGGCCTGCCCCGCGCTCGCCGCGACTGGATCGTCGCACGCGGCAATGTAGAAGAATACGAAGCCCGCGACGTGCGCCCGGAGGACAATGGCTTCGCCGCCGGCAAGCACCTCACCCGCGAATTTCCGGTCAAGCACCGCCCCCTGCGCGGCCTCGCCGGCCAGCCCGTCACGCAATACGAATTCGCCAGGGCCGGCATCATCACTGAGGAAATGATCTACGTCGCCGAGCGCGAAAACCTCGGCCGCCACCAGGCCCTCGCCAGCGCCGCCGCTGCAATTGCGCAAGGTCAATCCTTCGGCGCCGAAATCCCCGAACATATCACGCCCGAATTCGTCCGGTCCGAGATCGCCCGCGGCCGCGCCATCATCCCCTCCAACATCAACCATGCCGAGCTCGAGCCGCAGATCATCGGCCGCAACTTCCTCGTCAAGATCAACGCCAATATCGGCAACTCTGCAGTCGCCTCCTCCATTGAGGAAGAGGTCGAGAAGATGGTCTGGGCGATCCGCTGGGGCGCCGACAATGTGATGGACCTCTCAACGGGCCGCAATATCCACAACACCCGCGAATGGATCATTCGCAACAGCCCTGTCCCTATCGGCACCGTGCCGATCTACCAGGCGCTGGAAAAAGTAAACGGCGTCGCCGAGGACCTCAGCTGGGAGGTCTTCCGCGACACGCTGATCGAGCAGGCCGAACAGGGCGTCGACTATTTCACCATCCATGCCGGCGTGCGTCTCGCCTATATTCACCTCACCGCAAACCGCGTCTGCGGCATCGTCTCGCGCGGCGGCTCGATCATGGCGAAATGGATGCTCGCCCACCACACCGAATCGTTCCTGTACACACATTTCGAGGAAATCTGCGACATCATGCGCGCCTATGATGTCTCCTTCTCCCTCGGAGACGGCCTGCGCCCCGGCGCCATCGCCGATGCCAATGACGCCGCGCAATTCGCCGAACTGGAAACCCTCGGTGAACTGACGAACATCGCCCATGCCAAAGGCTGCCAGGTGATGATCGAAGGGCCTGGTCATGTGCCGATGCACAAGATCAAGATCAACATGGACAAACAGCTCGCCCTCTGCGGCGAAGCCCCCTTTTATACGCTCGGCCCCCTCGTCACCGACATCGCCCCCGGCTATGACCACATCACCTCCGGCATCGGCGCCGCCATGATCGGCTGGTTCGGCACGTCCATGCTTTGCTATGTCACGCCGAAAGAACACCTCGGCCTCCCGGACCGCAATGACGTGAAAGTCGGCGTCATCACCTACCGCATCGCCGCCCACGCGGCCGACCTCGCCAAGGGCCACCCCGCGGCGCAACTGCGCGACGACGCCCTCTCCCGCGCGCGTTTCGAATTCCGCTGGGAAGACCAGTTTAATCTGGCACTCGACCCTGAAACCGCCCGCGACTTCCACGACCAGACTTTGCCGAAAGACGCCCACAAGGTCGCCCACTTCTGCTCCATGTGCGGCCCGAAATTCTGCTCGATGAAGATCACCGCCGAAGTGCGCGAGTACGCCGCAGGAATGTCCGAAAACGAGCGGCTGGACCTCGAGCGGCGCGCGACCGAAGCCCGCAAAGGCATGGAAGAAAAAAGCCGCGAGTTCATGGACAAGGGCGGAGAGATTTATCTGTCGGCAGACGGAAGGAAGCGCGAGGCGATTGATTGACCCTACCCCCTCCTGCTTGCGAGCGCAGGTGGGCCGGCCCAAAAGGCCGGGACGGGCGAGCGACTTGGCCCGGCGCGCAATCGCTCCCACTTCCGCTCACCCCGTCATAAGCCGGGGTCCAGGGCACGCAAAGTTCTGCATCTCAGAGTCGGCTGAGGAAATCATCAGTCGCCCCAAAACCCCAAAGGCTCTTTTCACCTCCGGTTTACTTTCGACCAGGGCCTTGCCCAAGGATTGGGCTTTGAACCGTCGTTACACCGCCAAAATACGGAGTGTAACTGAAAACCGATATGCGACGCTGGAAAGCCGGGTATCGTATGAGCTGATTAGATTGGAAGAAGCGCCGCTGAACCAGATTGAGTATTGCATACTAAGGCTCAGACTTATCAGCCAGCCTTCCCACCCAAAATCCCGTTCGCCCGCCGCGCCTTCATGCACTCGAAGCTCCCCGCCCGGAATGCGCGGCAGGCTTCGGGCCGTTCCTCGTAAACGCCGCACACGGCGCGGCCGGCCCCCAGTTGCAGGTGCACGCAGTGGCCGCAGGCATAATCCACATAGGTGCGCCCCTCATGCTCGAAGAGGCTCTCCGGAGGCAGGCGCCGCCCGGCGTCTTCCGGCAGCAGAACGAGATAACGGGGGTTCTTGCTGAAACAGCATGCCCCGCAGGTCACGCAGTCGAACTGTTCAGGCATGTCGGGCTCCCCGGCCGGCGCCGTCTACAGCGCCCGCTGCGCCGCGGCAAGGGGCGGCGCACGCCGCCCCGGAAGCGGCAACGAAAAGACCGCCCCAACCGGAGCGAACCTTCCCGTCTTGCCTGCCCAAGCCTGCACTCAGCCCCCAAATTTGGCGCGCAGATTGTCCAGTGTCGCCTGATCGCCTTCAGCCATGCGGATGATTTCGGTATAGCGCGCGGGCGCGGTCCCTTCAGTCTGGATGGCAGCGGCCATCTTCTTCTCGCCTTTCACCAGGATTGCGGCGGCGTCGGCCTCGCTCGTCGCCGATTTCAGTTCTACGGAAAGTGTATTGGCCACTTCGGTGACCTTCTTGTTCGCCGCAGCAAATTCTACTACCTCAGCGTCGCTGACAGGCGCGGCTCCTGCCAGCGCAGTCACCGGCGTCTGGGCCAAGGCCGCCCCACCGCAAATGACTGACAAGGAAAGCAAGGCCGATATAGACCCTGTGCGGATTGTCCTGAAAGCCATGACTGGACCTCCTCTCAGGTTTTTGGAACCAGAGGCAAACAAATGCAGGGGCCGGGCTCAACCCGCAGCTTGCATTCTTGAGAGCATTGCAATTTAAAGCTGCGTCATGAAATTCCCGAAATTGTTGCACACGCCTGTGCATGATCAACAGGCCGGGCAGTCCGCACAAGGAAAATGTGCAGGTATTTCAGCGCCTTGAAAAATATTTGGCCCGCGTCTCTGGGAGGGTGCGCGGAGAGTGTAAACTCGCCTCATCCTTCCTGAAGGAGCTGGGCGGGCACCCGTTCAGTTTCAGAAGGGACGTCCCGGAGGATGGGCGGCGGCGAGCGCAACCAGACCGTCCTCGCCCCAGGGACTTTGTTCGAGGCGAGCCGGACCAGAAGGCCGGTGGATAACTGCGTCCGACTACCTCGTCGCCGCGTGCGGCCCCGGGCCTCGCTACGGGTAGGTTGTGATCGCCTGGCAGCGCCGAAGTCATCCCGGGAATTGCCCGAAACTGCGGTGGGCAGCCTGGCGGACGAAGGGCGCCCAAAGCCCGGTATTTTTCTAAAACGGACGCCCGGCGCGTCCGCTGCGCACGGCTCCATTCCGTATCCGGACGGATCCGCCAGCCCGGTCGTCAGTACTCCGCGCTACTTCTGACCGGGGCGCTTGCCCGATTGCCGGAGCAGCCAGACCGTGGTGCCAGCCATCACCAGCAACAGCGTTCCGAACCCCGCAAGCGCAACAATCGCCAGAGGATCAACGGTCAGATTTCCCATCATCCCTCCCCTTCGCCGCAATGACCGTCTTCAGCCCCGCATAGATCTCGTCCTTCAGCACCATCCGCCGCCGCCGCAGCTGCGCCTCATGCGTCTCGCTCGCCGGCTCGACGCGCGTCTCGATGCGGTGAATCTCGCGGTTGATTTCATGGTACTCGTCGAACAGGCGCATGAAATGCGGGTCCGACATCTTGAGTAAATGCAGTTCTGGCGCCGAACCTGGAAACTCATCGGCAAGTTCATGAGGGGTGTTGGACATGGAGGCTCCGCCTGAACGTGAGCCCCGACTTTCTTCGCCCAGCGCCCTTAGCGGCACCCGTAAAACTACCTAGGCGCGCGGAAACGCCCCCGCCCGGCTCAGCGCAGACGAAACCCGGTGCCCCAGCGCGCGCTCCAGCCAGCGGGCCGTTTCGATCATCCGGCCAAGGTCGATGCCCGTCTCGAACCCTGCCCGGCGCAGCATCCAGACCACGTCCTCCGTCGCCACATTCCCGGTCGCCGCCGGCGCAAAGGGGCAACCCCCGATGCCGCCGCAGCTGGAATCTATCACGTCGATACCGGCCTCCACCGCAGCGAACACATTGGCAAGGCCCGCCCCGCGCGTGTCATGGAAATGCATCCGCAGCGCCACGTCCGGCGCTTCCATCCGTACACGGTCGATCCGCTGGCGCACATCCCAGGGCGTTGCTGCGCCAATCGTGTCGCCCAGCGCCAGCTCGGCAATCCCCGCCCGCTGCGCCTGCGCGGCAAGATTGCCCACCACGCCGATATCCACGTCCCCGTCATACGGGTCGCCAAACGCCACCGAAATCGTCGCCGACAGCGGCAAGCCGGCCTCGTGCACCAACGGCGCACACTTCGCCAGCATGTCGGCGCTCTCCTGCGGGCTCATGCCCTGATTCCTTCGCCCGAACGCCTCACCCGCCACCAGAACGAAATTAATCTCGTCCGCCTTCGCCTCGATGGCCCGGCGTACGCCCGTCTCGTTCAGCGCCAGCGCAATATGCTTGGTGTGCGAATTCCGCTTCAGGCCGGCAAACACCGCAGGCGAATCCGCCATCTTCGGGACTGCCTTGGGCGAAACAAAACTCCCTGACTCCATCCGCGTCACACCCGCGTCCTCGAGCCGCGCAATGAACTCCAGCTTCTGCTCCACGCTTAGATTCGCAGGATCATTCTGCAGCCCGTCCCGGGGGCCCACCTCAACAATATGGATCATCCGCCTCATGACTATTTGCCCGAAAAGGCGGGGCTGCGCCGCTCGACGAAGCTCGCCACGCCTTCCTTGAAATCATGCGTCGCAAAGCTCGTCTCCATCTCGGCATCCGCTGTCGCCAGCGAGGCAGCATAGGACTGAAAATAGCTCTCGCGAATCTGTCGCTTCATGATCGCCACCGACCGGGGCGAAACCTGTGTCGCCAGATGCGCCGCAACCTCGCCGACATGCGCCATCAGCTCCGCCCCTGGCAGCGCGCGGTTTACGAGGCCGAGGCGCTCGGCTTCCGCGCCGTCAAACTTGCGCGCGGTGAACAGGAGGTCCAGCGCGTTCGCCTCACCCACGAGGCGCGGCAGCTGCCAGGCAATGCCGTGCTCGGCGATCAGCCCGCGCTGCGCGAAGGCGGTCGTGAACTTCGCCTCGGCCGCAGCGTAGCGCAGGTCCGCGAACAGCGTCAGGATCAGGCCGATGCCCGCACACGGGCCATTGATTGCGGCTATGATCGGCTTCGGGCAGGCGAACATGTGGCCGAACCGGCCTGGAAATTTCTGCTCCAGCGGCGAGACCGCCTTGGGCTTCAGGTCCGGAATCCTGGCCTGGTACTGATCCCCGGCGCTCGCCTGGATCGACTGCAGGCCGTTCATGTCGGCGCCCGCGCAGAAGCCCCGCCCGGCGCCAGTGATCACGATGCAGCGCACCGCCTCGTCCGCCCCGCCGGCGCGGATCGCGGTCTCCACCTCGGTCTGCATGATGGCGGTCCAGGCATTCAGCCGCTCCGGCCGGTTCAGCGTGATCGCCAGCACGCCGTCCTGCGTGTCGGCGAGAATTTCCTTATAGACGGCCATCCGGATGCTCCCTCAATATCTGTCACCCGAGTGTAGCCCCGATTAGCCGCCAATGTCAGCCTGCCTGCGCGCGTGCTTGACTCGGCCCCGCGCGGCCTCCTACGCCAAGGCCATGACCCAATTCGCCCCTCCCCTCTCCGGCAGCGCCCAGGACGAAACCCTCGCGCTGCGCCCGAAATTCGACGCGAGCGGCCTCATCGCCGCCATCGCGCAGGATGCCGAAACGGGCGAGGTGCTTATGCTTGCCTGGATGAACGCCGAGGCCCTGGCCCGCACGCTCGAAACCGGCAGAGCGACCTATTGGTCGCGTTCGCGCGGCGAGATCTGGGTGAAGGGCAACACGTCCGGCCACACACAGGAATTAGTGGAGGTGCGCGTCGATTGCGACCAGGACGCCGTGCTGCTGAAGGTGCGCCAGACCGGCGGCGCCTGCCATACGGGGCGGGAAAGCTGCTTCTACCGGATCGCGGACGGCGCCGGCCTGAAGCTGGCGGGCGAAGGCGAAGCACGCTAGCCTCCCTGCCAATCTGAAGCCCTGGAAGGAAACTGCCAATGCGCCTCGCCCCCATGCTGACCGCCGCTGCCAGTGCGCTGGTCCTGGCCGCTTGCGCGCCGGATGCGGCCGCTCCGGCTGCACCAACCGGCGCCGAGCCGGTGGCCGAAGTGACCGAAGAGAAGCCGCTGCATGTCGCCGTACTCGATTGCGGCACGATCGCGATCTCGGATCTCGACGTGTTCTCCTCGAGCGGCGACTATGCCGGCCAGGCCGATGAATTCACCGACACCTGCTATCTCGTGCACCATCCGAAGGGCATCCTGCTCTGGGATCTCGGCGTGCCAGGCCTCCTCAAGGAAGCTGGCCCCGTGGTGCAGGACATATTCAGCGTCTCGCTCAATGCCACGATCACCGACCAGCTGGCCGATCTCGGCCTGACGCCGGCAGACGTTGACTATGTGTCCATCTCGCACAGCCATTTCGATCATATCGGACAGGTCGACCAGGTGCAGGGCGCAACCTGGCTGGTGCATCAGGCCGAACTGGACGCAATGATCCCACCGGACGGCTCGGTGCCGCAAACTTCCGCCGACCAGATCGCGCTGTTCAACGCGTTCAAGAACCTGGAGCGCGAAGCCTTCACTGGCGAGAAGGACGTGTTCGGCGATGGCTCTGTCGTGATTTTCGAAACGCCCGGCCACACGCCCGGCCACACTTCGCTACAACTGACGATGCCGGAATCCGGCCCGGTCCTGCTGACCGGCGACCTCTATCACCGAAGTGAAAGCCGCGCCCTGAACCGTGTGCCGCGCTTCAATGTCAATGAAGAACAGACGATGGCCTCGATGGCGGCGTTCGAGGCCCGCGCGGCTGACCTTGGCGCAAAGGTCATCATCCAGCACGAGCCGGCGGACATTGCCCCGCTGGGAGGCATGATCCGCTAGGGCTGCGTCTCGGCGGCAACCGGGCGCACGGCAATCTGGTTGACCCGGCGGGCGCCGGCCTCGCGCTCGCTGGCGGTGGACCCGCCCGCGCGGTACTCGCCTTCAACCGAGGCCGTGATGCCGGCCTTCGCCAGTTCGCCAGCCACCGCTGTGGCACGCCGGTGGCCGGACGTGTTCTCGTTGAAACTGTTGGCGGCGGCCGCCGTCGGCAGGAAGGCGACGACCTCGACCCGCGACACACCCCAGCGCTGCAGGCCCCAGGCGAGATCGGCGGCGCGCACCCCTTGATCGGCGGAGAGTGTATCCTCCCCGGCCGCAAAACCGATCACGGGAAGCTCCGTCCTCGGGGGATATACCTCAACTTCCCAGCCCGGATAGTTGCGGGCCATCCCCTCCTCAAGTCGCCGGAAAGCCGAGAGGCTGACGCCTTCGGTTGGCGCGGCGAAGAACACCGCGCGCCGGCCGGCCGGATCGATTTCGGCAGAGGCGAGTGCATAGGGAAAGGCCGAGCGGATTTCCCGCTCCGTCCTGCGTTCCGCTGACAGAGCTTCAAGCTGGGCAATCTGTGCCCGCATCGGCGCGCCGAAGGACGACTCCGCGACCGCCGCAAGACGCGCCGATTCCGAGCCGAGATCATCGTCGATGATGACCTGGTCGACCACCACATTCACCTGCCTGCGGAAACGCTCTGAAAGCTGCGCAGACAGGACCAGTTCGGCCCCCGGCACGCGCTGCACCGTCAGCACGGTCGCGCGCACCTTGATGCGGTCCGGTCCGGTACGCGGAAAGGTCACGTCAAAGTCGGTGACCCGCGCATCGCCCTCGCCGAAAGGCTCGGCCAACGCATCGCTCGCGACGTCCCGCACCCGCGCTTCATAGGCAATGTCACGCAGCGACAGGCCGAGCGGAATCGAGAGGGCGAGGAAGACACCGACGATCAGCGCATTCTGCCAGCGCGCATGCTGAGGGCTGTGGCGTTCGCCGAAACCATAGAAGCGCGCGAGGATGGTAACCGACAGGGCAATCGCCAGAAGGTTGGTCATGAACAGGAAGAAAGCGCCGCCGGCGATCTCGAACTCGCCCGAGGCAAGGCCGAACCCCGTGACCGCAAGCGGCGGCATCAGCGCTGTGGCAATCGCCACGCCAACGATCGTTTCGCCCTTGCGGTGGATAACGGCGTAGCCGCCCGCGAGGCCGGAGAAAACCGCGACGAGAAGATCAAAAAAATTAGGCCGGGCACGCGCGAGGATTTCAGAGGTAATTTCCGTGAGCGGAGAAACGAAGACGATCAGGAACGCGGTTGCCAGCGCAACGCCGGTGCCGGCGGCGAGAGAAATGACCGCCTGCCGGAGCGCGGCGAGATCGAGAATGGCCAGTGAGAATCCCATCAGCATAATCGGCCCCATGAGCGGCGAGATCAGCATGGCGCCGATGATAACGGCTGGCGATGACAGGAGGAGCCCGAGGATCGCGATGCCGCATGACATGACGTTCATGAAGATGAAGCGGCCCGTCAGCTCGCCTTCCTCGTGCGCATGCGTCACCACATCCTTGTGGTCAATCTCCCGGATGCCGCGCCAGCGCGCCACGCGCAAGCGCCGCCGCCAGGGCGGCTGCTTCTCGCGGCGGGGGGCCTCGGTCGTGCTCATGCAGCGCGTCTTAGAGGGAAACGAACGACAGGGGAACTGAAGAACACTATACTGTCATCCGGGCGAGCACGCGCAACGCTTCGTAGCGGGCACGCGCGCTCCGCAACTGCCAGCAGGGTCCGGGCTCACACCGCCTCCGGCACCGGGCCGGGAAAACAGGAGACTGGATCAGTTGCCGCCTTCGATAAGGCGGCGCGCGATGACCATCGCCTGCACTTCACCGGCACCTTCGAAGATGTTGAGGATGCGGGCATCCTGCAGCACACGGCTGATCGGATACTCGAGCGCGAAGCCATTGCCGCCGTGGATCTGCAGCGCATTGTCGGCGGCGGCCCAGGCAACACGGGCGGCGAGTAGTTTCGCCATTCCGGCCTCAAGGTCGCAGCGCTTGCCATCATCCTTCTGGCGGGCCGAATAGTAGGTAAGTTGACGCACGCCGACAAGTTCGGCGGCCATCATCACGAGCTTGTTGGACACGCGCGGGAAATTGAAGATCGGCTGGCCGAACTGGTTGCGATCGAGCGCATAGCGCAGGCCGATCTCGAACGCGTTCTGTGCAACGCCGACAGCGCGCGCGGCCGTCTGTATGCGGGCGCTCTCGAATGTTGCCATCAGGTGCTTGAAGCCCTGGCCTTCGACGCCGCCGAGAAGGTTCTCCGCCTTCACCTTGAACGCGTCAAAGCCGATCTCATATTCCTTCATGCCGCGGTAGCCGAGCACTTCTATCTCACCGCCGGTCATGCCGTCGGCCGGGAACGGCTCAGCGTCCGTGCCGCGCGGTTTCTCGGCAAGCAGCATGGAAAGCCCGGAGAAATTGTTCGTGCCCGGATCAGTCCTCGCCATCAACGTCATCAGGTCGGCGCGCACGGGGTGGGTGATCCAGGTCTTGTTGCCGGTGACCTCGTAATATTGTCCGTCTGCGGACTTCACCGCGCGGGTGCGCAGGCTGCCGAGGTCAGAGCCGGTGTTCGGCTCGGTGAACACGGCAGTCGGGAGGATCTGGCCGGACGCGATGGCGGGCAGCCATTTCGCCTTCTGCTCCTCGGTGCCGCCGATAAGGATGAGTTCGGCGGCAATTTCAGAGCGCGTGCCGAGCGAGCCGGCGCCGATATAGCCGCGAGAGAGTTCCTCGGAAACAACGCACATGGCGATCTTGCCCATGCCGAGGCCGCCGAATTCCTCCGGGATTGTCAGGCCGAAGACGCCGAGTTCGGCCATCTCGTCCACGACATCCATCGGAATGTATTCATTGCGCAGGTGCCAGCCATGGGCGACCGGCTTGATGCGGGTGGCGGCGAATTTCGCAAACTGCTCGCGCACCATTTCCATTGTCTCGTCGAGCCCGGTGCGCTCGGCGGTGTGGCGCGAAAGCGCGTCCGGCAGGAAGGTGGCGGCGGCAGCCATTACCTCGGGCGTCTTGCCCTCGTTGATGAAGCGCTCGATGGCGCGATTGGCGAGCAGGGCGGTTTCGGCGGGGCCGCAGCCGAGATCAGCGGGGCGGACCATCTCGCCCTGGTTCATCGGGATGCCACCGCGCAGCTGCGCGCAGTATTCGCCGAACAGGATCTGGGAGAGCAGCGCCTCGACATCGCCGAACTGGCCTTCTGCTTCGAGGCGCGCTGCCCAGCCGGCGGTCTGGCGCAAGGTCTCGAGATAGGTCGCGACCCAGGCGAGCCCGTGGGCACGGTGCTGGTGGCGTTCGAAGGCGGCGCGGTCAGGTTTTCCGTTCGGCAAGCAGAGGCTGGCGCGCGCCGACAGCGTGGCGGCATTCACGTAGACTTCAACCGCGGCGACCGCTTCGGTCATCGCCTCGGTCAGGCCTGCCATACGGACAGCGGCCACATCGTTAAAACCGCTCAAGCCGTCCATGCCCCGTCTCCTCCAAGCTTGTGGTGTTGCACTAGTATAGGCGCGCGGCGGCGGCTGGCGAGTCCGTCCTTGTGCGGCGCAACATCGCCCCGAGGCAGACGACGTGCCGGTTAACATCCAGGTAACATCTGTTAACCCTTTGAGCCTTGCTTAAAACCTTGTTAACCTTCAACATAATAACGGAATGTTAGCGCGCGGCGCGGTATTTCCAATTTCATCGAAGTAATTTTTTAAAGGACACGGGCACCTGATGAACCCCTATTCACGTTTCAGACTTGTATCGAGTACGGCCTCGGCCGCGATTATCGTCGCCGGACTATGCGCATTCGGGCAACCTTTGCTGACGGCACTCGTCGGGGCCTCCGGACCGGGGGCAGGCCTCTGGATGGCGCTGGGCGGGTCTGTCACCGTCCTCGTCGTGTTCTGGCTGGCGCTGACGGAAGCGATCTTCCCGAGCTTGTTCCGGTTCAACTCGGTCCGCCGCGCGATCCTCGGCAAGTACTATATTGAAGGCACCTGGCTGCAGGCCGAGCGCGGCACAGCCGGCGGGCACCGCCTGGCGGTCATCGACATCCAGCCCTCCGGACAAACGTTTATCTTCTCGGGCTATGCGTTGAACAAGGACCTCGAGATCGAGAGCAACACCCTCATCGAATTATCGAAATTCGAATGGCCGTTCATGACCTACAAGTATCGCAACTCCCTCTCCGATGGCGCAGATGGCCAGCGAGAAGGCGTGGGCGAGATCCAGTTCGAGATGAACCGTTCGGCGGCAACCCGCTTTAACGGCTACGCTCAATTCGTAAAAACCGCCCGCCGGATCAAGATCGAAGGCGCCAAGCTGACGAAGAACTCGGAAGTGAAACGTCTGCGCAGTCTTGAGAGCCGCAAGGTCGTGCTCGAGAAGTACTGGTCTCTGTTCTTCAACACAACACTCAACACGAGCGCGGCCAGCGTCCAGCCGCCGGCTGCACGTCCGGTGATCGTCGAGACGACCCGCGCCGCCGTTGCCGAACGCCGCCAGGCCGCCACCGCCGCCACCGCCGGCAAGGTTGTACCGCGCCGCCGGGCCAGCGACTGGCGGGCTGAAGACACGACCCCGACCGCTGACCGCATCCGTGCCCGCATGGAAGCCGAAGCCGAAGAGATCGAGGAAGAGGACGTCTACGAAGAAGATTTCGAGGACGAAGCCGAACTTGACGCGGATGTAGAAGTCGATGCCGCAGACGAAGAAGACGAAGTCATGATGGAAGATGACTCCGACGAGGAAACGGTTGAAGCCGAAGACGAAAAAGAAGATGATGAACTGGTCATCAGCCCGCGCCGCCGGGCGGCTGCGAGCTAACTCGCACACGGTCCGAATTGAAGCGGCCCCTCTGAACGGAGGGGCCGTTTCTGCGTTTGGGGTCAGTCCATCCGGCGATAGCGAGAAGATTGCGCACGGACCATGGCGCGGCCGAGGGGTTCGGGGAGGACGCGGGTCAGCGTAGCGAGCGCCTTGTTGGCGAGGCCGGGGACGACAACCGGCTGGCCGCGGTTGACCGCTTCGATACCGGCGGCGACGACAGGCGCGGCCTCCATCCACATCCATTTCGGCATCTGGCTGGTGGCCTCGCGCGTACCGTTCACGTCGTGGAATTCGCTCCAGGTGAAGCCCGGGCAGAGCGCGGTGCAGTGAATGTCCGTTTGGCCGAGCGCCTCGCACTCGGCATTGAGGCTTTCGGAGAACTTAATGAGGCCGGCTTTGACGCTGCCATACAGCGTGTGACCCGCGCTGCCCGCAGCGTAGCCGGCGAGCGAGGCAACGTTGATGATGCGGCCGTACTTGCGCGCCGCCATGCCGGGCAGCAGGCGGTGGGCGAGTTCCACCGGCGCAGTGTAGAGCACCTGCAGGAAGGCGGATTGCTCCTCCCATGAGGTGGAGAAGAACGTGCCCGGGAGGCCGTAGCCCGCATTGTTGACGAGCGCGTCCACCGCGAGGCCCCTGCCCCCCAAGGCGGCAACCAGAAGGGCGGGCGCAGCGGGGTCTGCCAGATCCTCAGTGATCACTGTGACCTCGACATTGCTCCATGTCCGGATTTCCTGCGCGAGTTCCTGCAAACGGTTCTCACGCCGGGCGGTGAGGACAAGATTCCATCCCAGGGCGGCATACTGGCGCGCGAACTCGGCGCCGATGCCGGCCGAGGCCCCGGTGATGAGGCACAAACGTCGATTCATGGTCAAAAACTCGCGTCAGATACGAAAGTGTGGCCGGAATACAACAAAAGCACACCTTAAGTGTGACGTCAGGGCCACTCGCTTGTTGCACTGCAAACAATCTGCACCTTACGGTGGTTCAGAGTAAATACAATTGTTTGTCGGGCCCTGCCCATTATTCATCTCCCGGAGCGGAAACCATGGAATATAAGAAACTCCTTCTGGCTGCAGCGGCCACAATCGCTGTCACCGCCGGTGCCCAGACGGCCTGGGCTCAGGAAGAGACGGCCGCTGAAGAAGCGCGCACGCTCGAGACAGTTGTGACGATCGGCACGCGCGTTGCGAACCGTTCGGCGCTCGATACGGCGGCTGCGGTGGACGTGGTCTCTGCCGAAGCGATCCAGAATATCGGCGTCGGCGAACTGAACCAGGCCCTGTCGGTGAACCTTCCGGCCCTGAACTTCCCCCGCCCTGCTCTCGCCGACGGCACCGACTCCGTCCGCCCGGCTGCCCTGCGCGGCCTCGCACCGGACCAGACCCTTGTGCTGGTCAACGGCAAGCGCCGCCACACTGCCTCGCTCGTCAACGTCAACGGCACCATCGGCCGCGGCGCCTCCGCCGTTGACCTCAACACGATCCCGAACCTCGCGGTCGGCGGCGTGGAAGTCCTGCGCGACGGCGCCTCGGCGCTTTACGGCTCCGACGCAATCGCCGGCGTCGTCAACGTGCGCCTGCGCGAAGCAAACTCCGGCGGCGCGATCTCGACCAGCTATGGCTGGCGCGAAACCGAATACACCTCGCCCGTGGTCACGCCGACAGCGGCCGGCGTGCCGAACCCCGGCGCCGAAGTGACGCGCGAGCGGTCTGACGGCCATGTCACGACCGTGGCCGGCTGGAAAGGCTTCGCCCTTGGCGAAGCCGGCTTCCTCACGATAACCGGCGAATACAAGGACCAGAATAATACCGTCCGCACGGGTTATGACTTCCGCCAGCAATACCCCGGCAGCCAGCCGGCTGCAGAAGCTGAAATCGGCCGCTTCAATGCCTGGACCGGCGAGCCGGAGCTTGAGCAGATCAGCTTCTTCGCCAATGCCGGCATGGACCTGGCAAACGGCGCCGAGCTCTACGGCTGGGCCAGCTTCCAGGACCGCGAGACGGTCTCAGCCGGCTTCTTCCGCCGCGCACTGGATGACCGCAACACGATCCAGATCTATCCGAACGGCTTCCTGCCGAAGATCAACCCGGTGACCACTGACTATTCGGCGCTCGGCGGCGTACGCTTCGACTTCGCCGGATGGGACGGCGATGCCTCGCTCGGCTACGGCTCCAACAAGATGGAGTTCACCATCATCGATACGCTGAACCGTTCGCTCGGCGTGGCGTCCGGCACGGAATTCGATGCCGGCGGGTTCGAGCACTCCCAGCTGGTCGCCAACCTCGGCTTCGTCAAGGGCTTCGCAATTGGTGGCTTTGCCTCAGATCTTAACGTTGCCTGGGGCGCAGAAGCCCGTCAGGAGACCTATGAGATCTTCGCAGGGGAGCCGGATTCTTACCGTAACGGCGGTGTCCTTCTTCCGGGAGGCGCTGCCACCGCATCCGGCGCGCAGGTCTTCCCCGGCTTTCGCCCTGAGAACGAACTGAAAGAAGACCGCACTGCCATCGGGGTCTATCTCGACCTTGAAGCCAACGTTACCGATGCGTTGCTTGTGTCCGGCGCCGTGCGGGGTGAGTCGTATTCTGACTTCGGCGAAACCCTGACCGGCAAGCTGGCGGCCCGTTACGATTTCAACGATGCCTTTGCGCTTCGCGGATCCATCCAGAACGGGTTCCGCGCACCGTCCCTGCAGCAGCAGTTCTTCACGACGACATCGACCAACTTCATCAACGGCATACCTTTTGATATCACGACCTTTACGGTCGATGATCCGATTGCGCGGGCCCTTGGTTCGGAAGACCTCGATGCAGAGACCTCGATCAACTATGCGGCGGGCGCTGTCTTCCAGGCCGGAGCTTTCAACCTGACCGTCGATGCCTATCGCATTGACGTCGAGGACCGTATCGTTCTTTCCGAAAACCTGACTGCTCCGAACGTCCGCGCTTTCCTTGTATCACAAGGCTTCATCGGCGCCGGCGGCGGGCGCTTCTTCCTGAACGGGGTTGATACAGAAACGACAGGTGTGGACATTATCGCGAACTATGCGTTCCCGGAGACCGAACTGGGGTCATTCTCGGCCACTGCAGGCGCCAACTTCAGCAAGACCGAAGTGACAGCGATCCCCGCCATTCCCGTCCTGACAGGTCTGACGCCGCCGCCTGTGCTCTTCGCACGAACCAATATCCTCACCTTCGAGGAAGGTGCGCCAAAGGACAAGTTCACCGGTCAGCTGAACTGGGAAATGGGTCCGTTTGCAGCTACCCTGCGCGCCGTGCGTTACGGCGAAGTGCTGGTGCCGTCGAACAACCCGGCGCAGGACTATACGCTCGATCCAACGACACTGATCGATCTTGAGGGTCGATATACCTGGAACGATCTACTGACCCTGGCGGTCGGCGCGGACAACGTGCTGGACGAGTATCCGGATGCGGCCCCTCTGGGTCTCAACTCGACCGGCAACGCGCCGTTCTCGAC
>NZ_JBBEBT010000236.1:0-2883 GCF_040882205.1 Hyphomonas sp. | reverse complement strand
GGATGGGATCTGCCAGCACACGGTCGATATTCTCGTCCACCGTGATGGTGACCGGAATGTCCGACCGGTCGCGCGAAGTTCTTGTCAGGGCAATAGCGTCCACCAACAGCGGCCGGAGACTGACGGGGCGTGCGTCGATCTCGCCCCTGGAAACATAGCTGCGCAGCTTTCTGACAATCTCTCCCGCCCGCACGGCCTGCCGGGCGGCCTCCGACAGGGCTTCGCGCAGGACTTCACGGGTTTCCGGGTCCGGCGAATCAAGGAGATCCCGGCTCGCTTCAAGATAGTTGGCGACCGCCGTAAGGGGCTGGTTCAATTCGTGCGCCAGCGCGGAGGCCATGGTGCCGACGGCGCTGAGCCTCGAGAAGTGTACGAGTTCGGACTGCATCTCCTGCATGCGCAGTTCGGCGCGCTGGTGCTCCGTCAGGTCACGGATGAAAGCCGTGAACAGGAACCGGTCGTCGATTCGCGCTTCGCCGATCTTGAGATCTATCGGAAACAGGGTCCCATCCGCACGTGCCGCGATCACTACGCGGCCTTTGCCAATGATCTGGCGGTTTCCCGTACGCAAATAGTTGCCAATGTAGCTGCCATGATTGGTCCGGTCCCGGCCTGCCATGAGACGGTTGACAGCCTGCCCGATCATTTCTGTTGCTGTGTAACCGAACAGCTTCTCTGCGGCGGTGCTGAACGCAAGGATCGTTCCGCTCTCGTCTGTAACCACCATGGCGTCCGGGACCGACGCCAAAATCGATTCGAAATGCAGCTGATGCGCCGGGGCGTCCAGCTCATTGAGAGGCACCTGAAAGGCTTTGGGCGTGTCACTCATCGCCGGGATTCCCTGAGTTGCGGGCCCTCACTGCCTTCCATGAGCGAAAGGCGCAAGGCCGCAAGGCCTGCAAATCAGCTCCGGCGCCAGGCTTCTTCTCGGCTCCGGGCCAAGGCTTGCACGGCCGCCAGCAGCAAAATGCCGACGCCAATCGCTATGGCATAGCAGCCCCAGCAGTGCGCAGACCCGATCAACATACGTCCTGCAGTGTCACTGATTGCGGCTTGCGCGGAGGGACCGCACCGGAACGCAAGATAGTCTTCCAGCGTCGGCGCGTGGTTCAGAAAGGCTGCAAACTGCACGGCGCCAGCGACCAGCAGGCTGCATCCTGTTGCTGCAAGTTTCCACATGCCCGGGCTCCTTTGATCGACGCGCAAGACCTACGCCCGGTGCGACAGGCCCGCCCATAGGTAGATCCCCCTATACAGCCCGCGCAACCCCTCCGGCAGGTATCGGCAGGTATCGGCAGGTATCGGCCGACATCGCCGACACCGGCTCGCCAGAGGGGTTCCCATGAGCGCACATACTTCGGCCACCGACCAATCCGGGTGGGGCTTCAGCATAGGCACGGTGAGTGCCCTTGTTGGAGCGGTCGCGCTCGGCGCCCTCATCATCGCCGCAAACGCTGCGGACCCGATGATGGCCGCACATGCCTGGACGTTCTTCTTCCTCGCGGTCGCAGGCCTTCTGATCACGGGCCTGTGGGCGGGGTCGCTCAACGGCCGCAACCCGTTCGAGCCGGCGATCTACGAAGACACGATCGTCAAGTTCGGTGTCGCCGCTGCTATGTTCTGGGGGATCGCGGGCTTCCTCGTCGGGCTGATCATTGCCCTGCAGCTGACCTTTCCGGGCATCTTCTATTTTCCCGACTTCGGCTGGACCAATTTCGGGCGTCTGCGCCCCTTGCATACTTCGGCCGTGATCTTCGCCTTCGGCGGCAACGTTCTGATCGCCACCAGCTTCTACGTCGTCCAGCGCACCTGCCGTACGAGGCTCGCCGGCGGCATGTGGCCCTGGTTCGTGTTCTGGGGCTATAATCTGTTTATCATTATCGCCGGCACCGGTTACCTTCTTGGTGTCACCCAGTCCAAGGAATACGCCGAACCGGAATGGTATGCCGACCTCTGGCTGACGATTGTCTGGGTTGCTTACCTGTTCGTCTTCCTTGGGACGCTGTGGAAGCGCAAGGAGCCGCACATTTATGTGGCGAACTGGTTCTACCTGTCCTTCATCGTCACTATCGCGACGCTGCACATCGTCAACAACCTGGCGATACCCGTCAGCCTCACCGGATCTAAAAGCTATCAGCTGTTCGCAGGTGTCCAGGATGCGCTGACGCAATGGTGGTACGGACACAACGCCGTCGGCTTCTTCCTTACCACCGGTTTCCTCGCGATCATGTACTACTTCATCCCGAAGCGAGTGAACCGGCCAGTCTATTCCTACCGGCTGTCGATCGTGCACTTCTGGTCGCTGATCTTCATCTACATCTGGGCGGGCCCGCACCACCTGCACTATACCGCCCTGCCGCAATGGGCCCAGACGCTCGGCATGGTGTTCTCCATCATGCTGTGGATGCCCAGCTGGGGCGGCATGATCAACGGCGTGATGACGCTGTCCGGCGCCTGGGACAAGCTGCGCACTGACCCGGTCGTCCGCATGATGATCGTCGCGCTTGCCTTCTACGGCATGTCGACCTTCGAGGGCCCGCTGATGAGCGTGCGCGCCGTGAACTCCCTGTCGCACTATACCGAATGGGGTATCGCCCACGTCCACTCCGGCTCGATGGGCTGGGTCGGCTTCATAAGCTTCGGCGCGCTTTACTGCCTCACGCCGTGGCTGTGGAAGCGCAAGGCGCTGTTCTCCACCGCACTTGTCGAATGGCACTTCTGGCTCGCGACGCTGGGCATCCTTTTCTACATCGTTGCCATGTACGTTGCCGGGATCACCGAAGGCTTCATGTGGCGCGCCTACAATGAGTTTGGCTTCCTTGAGTACTCGTTCATCGAGACCGTGAAAGCCAAGCACATCATGTACATCATCCGCGCAGCTGG
>NZ_JBBEBT010000235.1:0-2914 GCF_040882205.1 Hyphomonas sp. | reverse complement strand
CCGCGGGTTTGGGGGGAGCGGCGCTGGCGGGGGGGGGGGCGCCGCGCGGCCGCAGGCGGCGGCGAGCAGGAGAAGGAAGCTGGCGAAGGCAGGCAGGCGGAGCGCAGACATGTCTGCGCGTGTATCGTTACACTATTGCATTTTCAAGGCGCCGTTCACCCTTGGACGCGGCCGGCTGAAAAGCTAAGGCTGGAATGACACCGGATGCAGAAAGACTTCGCTCCCCCATGACTGAAACGGCCCGGACGCTGATTGGCATTGACCTTGGTACGACGAACTCGCTGGCGGCGGTGTTCACGGACGACGGGCCGCAGCTGATTCCCAACAGCCTGGGGGATTTCCTGACGCCGTCTGCGGTGGGCTACGGCGATGATGGGGCGCTGCTGGTGGGGCGGGCGGCGAAGGACCGGCTGTTGACGCACCCGGCGCTGACGGCGGCGCGGTTCAAGCGGCACATGGGCACCAATCATGAAATGGTGCTGGGCAAGAAGGCTTTCCGGGCGGAGGAGCTTTCCTCTTTTGTATTGCGCGCGCTGAGGGCAGATGCGGAGGCCTTTCTCGGGCAGGAGGTAGACGAGGCGGTGATCTCGGTGCCGGCCTACTTCAACGACATCCAGCGCAAGGCAACGATCACGGCGGCGGAGTTTGCGGGCCTGAAGGTGAACCGGCTGATCAACGAGCCGACGGCGGCGGCGCTGGCTTATGGGCTGCAGGACCGGCAGGGGGAGTCGACGTTTCTTGTCGTGGATCTGGGCGGCGGGACGTTTGATGTGTCCATCCTGGAGATGTTTTCAGGGGTGATGGAGGTGCGTGCCTCGGCGGGGGACGCGTTCCTGGGCGGAGAGGACTTCACGGACGCGCTGGCGATGGAGCTGGGGCGGCAGATCGGCGTAAAGCCGGAGGATGTGAGCCGGGAAGACGGCGCGCGCTTACGCGCGCTGGCGGACCGGATGAAGGTTCATTTGAGCGAGGCGCCGGAGACGCGGGCCGAGTTCGCGTTAAAGGGCGAGGCGCGGGGCGTGAGCAGCACGCGGGAGAAATTCGACGAGATTACCGACCCGATCCTGAAGCGGCTGCGCCTGCCGATCCAGCGGGCAATTTCAGATGCAAGCCTGAAGGCGGACGACCTGCACCGGATCATCACGGTGGGCGGAGCAACGCGGATGCACGCGGTGCGCCAGCTGGTGACGCGGCTGTTCAAGCGATTCCCGGAATATTCGATCGACCCGGACCATGTGGTGGCGCTGGGCGCAGCGGTGCAGGCGGGACTGGCAGCCCGGCACACGGCGCTGGAGGATGTGGTGATGACGGATGTCTGCCCGTTCACACTGGGCTTCGAGACCTCGATCCAGGTGAGTGAGGGAAAGTACGAGCACGGACAGTTTTCGCCGATGATCGAGCGCAATACAGTGGTGCCGGTATCGAAGGCGGATGTAATCTCGCCGCTGCATCCGAACCAGCACGAGATTGCGCTGCGCATCTATCAGGGCGAGAGCCCGTTCGTGAAAGACAATATCCTGATCGGCACGCTGCACATTCCTCTTCGCGGCGGACCCAAGGACGACAAGTCCGTGGAGCTTCGCTATACCTATGATACGTCCGGCGTGCTGGAGGTGGAGGCGACACCGCTGGCGACAAAGAAGACGGAGCGGCTCGTCATCGAGGGCAATCCGGGTAGCCTGCCCCGCGCCGAGATCGAGAAGCGGCTGAAGGCGCTGAGCGCCATCAAGATCCACCCGCGCGAGCAGCAGGAGAATGCGGCGCTGATCGCGCGGCTGCGGGCGGCTTATGAAAACCTTCTGGGCGACCGGCGCCAGTCCGTAGGCAGACTGATTGCCGAGTTCGAGGGCGTGCTTTCGCGCCAGGATGTGCGCGAGATCAGCGAGACGCGCCGGCAGATCGAGCGAATCATCGGCAATTTCGAACGCGATGATGTCTTCTGATCCGTTCAAACTTCTGGAACTGGACCGGTCGACGGCGACGGACGCCGATGTGCGCCGGGCCTATGCAGCGAAGCTGAAACTGACGCGGCCTGAGGATGACCGGGCGGGGTTCATGGCGCTGCGCGCGGCGTTTGAGCGGGCCCGGAACGAAGTGCGCCGGCGCGGCGGCGATGGCGAAGATGCGCAGAACCACAGCCCACCTGACGCTTATGGGCAGTCTTCAGCAGAAACAGGCCGGGAGGCTGGGTCGGCGCCGGATGCCCAGCTGCAGGAGTATTCGGTTCACAATTCCGAACTTCCTCAAGTCGAACTTGCTCAGGAGTACGAAGGCGAAGATTATGGCGAAACGCCAAGCGCGGCGCAGATGGAATTTGGCTGCCGCATAAATTCGGCCCATGAGCGGCTCGTCGAATTGCTCACACGCGGCGCTTATGGCGCCGCGGCGCGCGATATTCTGCAGGTGATCGATGACGCGGATGTGGCAGGCATCGAGGAGTATCAGGCGATGCAGTGGAAAGTGCGCGGTTTCCTCTGTGACCGGACCGGTTTCAATCTGCAGCCGCAGGTGATGCGGGCTCCGGATTGGCTGACGCTGGACGTGCTCGACGCGCTGGACCAGTATTATGGCTGGTCGAGGCAACCGGTGATGAATGGCTGGGTGCGGCAGCTGAATGACTGGCTGGTGCGGGTGCGCCGTGAGCTGGCACTGGCGGCCATGCCGGCGACAGACAGCAAGCAGGCCCGGCTGGCCGAAGCGAAGGCAGACCTGTTCGGCGCGAAGGACGGCGAGCGGCGGGGCGGCGAGGCTGGCGGCGAGGCTGGCGGCGGGGCGATCTGGCTGTGGGTTGGCGCCGGCATCCTGATCAGCCAGGTCGTGCGTTTCTTCATGTCGGCGGGCGGTAGCTGACGCCGGGTCAGGACTGTTGCGGGCAGGAGAACGCGGCTAAATTTGCAGATGGATGCGGGCGAGC
>NZ_JBBEBT010000234.1:0-2924 GCF_040882205.1 Hyphomonas sp. | reverse complement strand
GGCCGGCAACGAACAGCCAGTCGGACAGCCGGTTGATGAAGGCCATCGCCTCGGGGTTCATGGGCTCATCCGGCACGGAGGCGAGGTGCGCCATCGCCCGCTCGGCGCGCCGGCAGAGGGTGCGGGCGACGTGCAGCTGCGCGGAAAGCGGCGAGCCGCCTGGCAGGATGAAGCTGTCGAGCGGCGGAATAACTGCGTTCATCGCGTCGATCTCGATTTCGAGCCGCGTGACCTGCGCCGCGACGATACGCAGCGGGGTCCACTCCAGAACACGGCCTCGGTCCGGCGTCGCGAGGTCAGCGCCCAGGTCGAAAAGATCGTTCTGGATCCGGCGGATCTGGGCGAGGCGCTCGCCGCCCGCCTCCAATGCAGCAACGCCGAGGGCGGCGTTGAGTTCATCCACGGTGCCATAGGCGGCGACACGGGGATGCCATTTCGGCACCAGTTCTCCAGTCGAAAGGCGCGTTTCGCCCTTGTCGCCGGTGCGGGTGTAGATCTTGTCGAGCCAGACCATGGTGTCAGCCTCCGAACTTGATGGCGCCTGTGACGATACCGATCAGCACGAGGAAGGCGATTGCGACCGCCTGGAAGATGACGCGCAGGCGCATGAGCTTATTGGACCGGCTGGCCTGGTTCGTGTCCTGCCGGGTGAGATTGAAAATTCCGAGCAGCAGAACAAATGCGACGGCCGCGAGGGCGATGTAGAAACCGATGGTCAGCATGCTTTGCATGGGGCGTCAGCCTTTCGAGAGTGTGCAGGCCAGAGCATAGACCCAAGGGTGGCCCGGCGCGCTGCTGCATCCGGTCGCGGCGGGGAGGCGGTATCAGTCCTCATTTTCAAGCCGTGCGGCAAGGGCTTCGACCCGTCCGGCCATCGCGATCAGGATATCAACTGCGCGGGCATCGGTTTCCGGCCGGGCGGATACGCCGCGACGGGCGCTGTCGAGTTCGTCCAGCAGGGAGAGGGCCGTGATGAGAAGCAGCCGTTCATCGCCGATATCGCCCACCGCTGAGGCGATCTGGCCGATCCGGGCATCCAGCTGCTCGGCGAGGCGCTGGACACGCTGTTCCTGTCCCGGCGCGCAGGCGATGGAGAAATTGCGGCCCCGCAGGGAGATATCGGCCTTTGCCAAGCGTCAGTCCTCTTTTCCGAGGGCGGCGCGGACTTCCTCAATGGCTGAGCCGAGGGCGAGGCTGGCTGCGTCGGCAAGGGCCTGGAGTTCCTGCTCGCGGGCAAGGGACTGGTCCAGCGCTTCGGCCAGATTGGCCCGGTCTGATACAAGGGCGGCGATCTCGGCCCGCAAGGCGGCAGGGTTGCCGGTACGCAGGAGGTGGGCCTCGAGCGCCGCTTCCAGGCGCCTGAGGGCGGAATCGAGGCGTAGCGCGGCCGGGTCGAGGTCTGTCATGACAATATTGGACTAGCGACAATGCAGCCGGGCGCCAAGCGCCTTGACGGTACGGGACAAGTCTGGCCTAGGACGAAACGCGAAAAACACCGGGAGATCAGCAGAATGGCTGTCACAAATCGCGACATGGCGAACGCTGTCCGTGCCTTGTCCATGGACGCCGTCGAGGCGGCCAAATCCGGGCATGTCGGCCTGCCGCTCGGGATGGCGGATACGGCCACGGTCCTCTTCCGCAAGTTCCTGAAGTTTGACCCGAGAGACCCTGCCTGGCCGGACCGGGACCGGTTTGTACTGTCCGCCGGCCATGGCTCCATGCTGATTTACGCGCTGCTGCATCTGACAGGCTATGCCTCGGTCAGCCGCGACGACATCCGCAATTTCCGCCAGCTGGGCGCAAACACGCCGGGCCACCCGGAGAATTTCGTGACCGCCGGTGTCGAGACGACCACCGGCCCGCTCGGGCAGGGGATTGCGACCGCCGTGGGCATGGCGATCGCCGAGCGCCACCTCAATGCGCGGTTCGGCAATGATCTGGTGGATCACCGCACCTGGGTCGTGGCGGGCGATGGTTGCCTCATGGAGGGCGTCAGCCAGGAGGCGATCACGCTGGCGGGCCACCTGAAGCTGAACAAGCTGATCGTGCTGTTCGACGATAATGCCGTCACCATTGACGGCTCGACTGACCTGTCGGACGCGACCGACCAGTGCGCGCGGGTCGAGGCGTCCGGCTGGGTCTCGCGCCGCGTGGACGGGCATGACGAGAAAAATGTGACCGAGGCGCTGAAATGGGCGACGAAACAGAAGAAGCCGGTCTTCCTCGCGGTGAAAACGATCATCGGCTATGGCGCGCCGAAGCTGGCCGGCACCGGAAAGGCGCATGGCGGCCCTTATGGCGGCGAGGAGATTGCGGGCATCCGCAAGGCGCTCGACTGGCCGCACGCGCCGTTCGAGGTGCCCGAAGCGATCGAGAAGGCCTGGACGAAGGCGGGTGAGCGTTCACGCGAAGATCACCTGGCCTGGAAGAAGCGCCTCGCGGCGAGCCCGAAGAAGGGCGAGTTCAATGCGGCGATTGCCGGACGCCTGCCGAAGAACCTCACCAAGGCTGTGGCCAAGCACAAGAAAGCGGTCGTCGATAGCGGTGCCTCCAAGGCGACGCGCACCTGGAGCGGCGAGGCGCTGGAAGTGATCACGCATCTCGTACCGGAAATGGTCGGCGGCTCGGCAGATCTCACGGGCTCGAACAATACCAAGACCAGCCATACGGCGCCGATGACCCCGAAGAGCTGGGCTGGGCGTTATATCCATTACGGCGTGCGCGAGCACGCGATGGCGGCCGCGATGAACGGTATGGCGCTGCATGGCGGTGTGATTCCGTATTCGGGTACCTTCCTCGTCTTCGCAGACTATAGCCGAGCGGCAATCCGTATCGGCGCGCTGATGGGCCTGCGCGTGATCCATGTGATGACGCACGATTCCATCGGCCTCGGCGAAGATGGCCCGACCCACCAGCCGGTCGAG
>NZ_JBBEBT010000233.1:0-2942 GCF_040882205.1 Hyphomonas sp. | reverse complement strand
TGCCGATGGAATTCGCCGTCGAGGCGCAGAAACTTTTGGAAGTCAGCCTGGAAGGTAGTGTTGGGTAATGATGAGATCGAGTTTGTCAGGTATTGCCCTGATCACGCTGGCGGCCTGCACGCCAGAACCGGTTGAAGCGCCGGCGGCGAACGAGACGGCGGCGCCCGTTCAGGCAGAGCTGCAGACCTGCGCCATCACGGAAGCGGCGACCGGCGCGATGATCGCGCAGCTATCTGCCTGCACGATTGCGCTCGGCGGCGGCCAGCCGACGCTCAGTGTCTCGTCACAGGCAATGACCGACGGCGAAGGCAGGCTTCGCATAGAGGTACTGGATGCGTCCGGCGCCTCGCTGCAGGTGATTGAGGAGACGGCCATCGGCGCCTTCGCCTATCCCTATATCGAAGACATCGACGGCGACGGCGCGGCCGACATCATGGCGCCGCTGCTGACCGGAAACGTGAACACCAACTATGCCGTCTGGCTGAACGGCGCGGACGGCACGTTCAGGCGCGCCGGCGAACTCAGCGGTGTCAGTATCGGACAGACGCCGGAGGGCATGATTGCCGCTTCGGGACGATCGAACGCGGCCGAATGGGAAACCGGCTATTACCGCATCACCGACGGCGCACTCTAGGAGATCGCGGCCGTGGTTAACCGGATGGACCCCGAGCCGGGCGAGGAGCCCCTGACAGCGCCAGCCTGCGAGGTTATCCGCATCATCGAAGGTGTGGACCCCGCGCCGTTCTGCCAGCCGGCCGAAACCGCACCAGGCTGATCCGGCCTGCAACCTGCTCGACTTCCTCCCGAAGCGGGCGCACCGAGCCGTCCGGGAGGATGGCATCTGGAAGGAAGTCACCGTGCTCGCCGTGATCTGTCTGGCGGTATTTGCTGCGCCGTTGAGGGCGGCTGCGGCCTGAAATACGGGGAAACCCGTATTTAGGCTGCGGCAAACTCCGCTTTTGCGCTTTTAAATCCCCCCCCGGCGCCCTAAGTCCCAGACATGTTGAAGATCGAGAACCTGACTGCGACCGTGGGTGAAGGCGAGGATGTGAAAACCATCCTCAACGGCCTGTCGCTGACTGTGCCTGCGGGCGAAGTGCATGCCATCATGGGTCCGAACGGGGCGGGCAAATCCACGCTGTCTTATGTGCTGACAGGGCGCGAAGGCTACGGCGTCACGGGCGGCGCAGCGACGCTCGACGGCGCCGACCTTTTATCGATGGAGCCGGAAGCGCGCGCGGCAAAGGGCATTTTCCTCTCGTTCCAGTACCCGGTCGAGATCCCCGGTGTGCCGGTGATGACCTTCGTGCGCACCGCGATGAACGCCCAGCGCAAGGCGCGCGGCGAGGCGGAGATTTCGGCGCCGGACTTCATCAGGAAATCGCGCGAGATTGCCAGGGTGCTGAGCCTTGATCCCGAGATGCTGAAGCGGCCGGTGAATGTCGGCTTCTCCGGCGGCGAGAAGAAGCGGCTCGAGATCTACCAGATGATGATGCTGGAGCCGCGCTTCATGGTGCTCGACGAGACCGATTCCGGGCTCGACATCGACGCGCTGCGTACGGTGGCCGAGGGCGTCAATGCGCTGCGCGCGCCGGAGCGGGGGATGCTGGTTATCACGCACTACCAGCGCCTGCTCGACTATATCAGACCTGACAAGGTGCACGTGCTGGCCAAGGGCCGCATTATCAAGACGGGCGGACCGGAACTCGCCCACCGCCTTGAGGCCGAAGGCTATGACGGTGTGCTGGCGGAGGCCGTGTGAGCGGCGTCCTCAAAGATCTGATCCGTAATCCGACGGTTGCTGAACTGGAACTCGTCGCGCGCTTTGCTGCGCTGAAGACGGACCCGCGGCGCGAGCGCTTGTTCGAGGCCTTTGCGCAGACCGGACTGCCGGGACGCCGCGCCGAAGGCTGGCGCTGGACGGATTTCAAGGCGGCGGTGACGTCGCTGGATGCGCCGAAGACGCCGCCTGAGCGCGATCCGCTTGCGCGCGGGGGCGCGGCGACCCTGCGCTTCACGCCGGCCGGCTATACAGCGCCCACTTCGTTGCCTGCGGCCCTGCGCCTGCTTGCAAAAGACGATGTGCAGGCGATGGGCGGGGCGGAAGAGGCGCCGCTCGGCGCACTGGCGGCGGCGCTGGCGGGCGGCAGGACGCCGGGCACGCTGCTGGTGGATGTCAGCGCCGGCGCGCCGGTGCATCTCCACATGGTATTTGAAGGCCGGGGCGCGATCAATGCCGCGCGGGTTGTGTTCCTGCTTCGTCCGGGGGCGGAGCTTTATCTGTCGGAAAGCCATCTTGGCGGCGCGGCACTTTCGGCGGCGCTGATCGAGTTCACGCTGAACAAGGATGCACGCCTGAACCGGACAGTCTACCAGATCGGCGGCGCCGGCGAGGCGCAGGTCGTGACCGCTCTCATAGAGCAGGATGCAGGCGCCGAGAGCGTGCAGACGACACTGGCCTTCGGCGCAAAGATTGCCCGGCTTGAAACACGCCTTGTGCACCGGGAGACCGGATCGAAGGCGACGATCAATGCGGCGTATCTCGCCGGCGCCGGGCTGCAGGCGGATATCACGACGCATGTGCGCCACGGCGCGCCGTCCTGTGTAACGCGGCAATTGACCAAGGGCGCTGTGCTGGGCGGCGGGCGCGGCGTCTTCCAGGGCAAGTTCCATGTGCCGCGCACCTGCGGCCAGCAGACGGACGCCTCGATGCAGCACAATGCATTGCTGCTGGAGGAGGGCGCGGAAGTGTTTGCGAAACCCGAACTTGAAATTCTCGCGGATGATGTTCAGTGTGCGCACGGCAATACCTCCGGCGCGCTCGACGCGGCGCAGCTCTTTTATCTGCGCCAGCGCGGTATTGCGCTGGTGCAGGCACGCGCGATGCTGACGGAAGCCTTCATTGCGCAGGCGCTGGAAGGCGCAGGTGACCTGGAAGAGGC